>JAYTEU010000121.1:0-5838 GCA_043734985.1 Chthonomonadaceae bacterium | reverse complement strand
GGGTCAGCGCGTGGGCATGTATGTCGCTCACAAATCCAGCGCCGATCAACCCGATTCGCACCGTTTCAGACATAGCGCCTCCCAGGGCGAACCGCCCTCCAGAGTTCGAATTTAACTTCCCATTTCATTCGACCGACCGTCGGGCATCTCCTCCCGCGAAACCAATCGACCACAGTCATTCAGTTCGCGGCGTGGGAATGAATTCCTCGCCTGGTGATTACAAAATCGCCGAGGAATCAGTCCCACGCGCTCCTTTACCGGCTAATAGACAATTCAGATAGACTTTGCGCAGTCCCGCGTCCGCAGGACGCTTGCTTTTTGCTGCCGGGTACGTTCTGTACCCGGCACCGACTATGCAATGTTTAACTGAAAGCTCTATAAGTTAGCGCATAGGGGGCCGGGCGGTGCGGGCATGTTCCTCCCGGCTCTCACAAATTGGACCCGCCGCGAAACTCCGAACGCTAGTTAACCGTCGTAGTTAATGTAGCATTCAAGCAATAATCCATTGTGAGATCGGAGACGCAGGGCATGTCAAGACGATCGGCCGTTCGGTTATTAGCGAGCGTGAGCTTATTAGCGGGTTGTACGGCGGTAGTGCCGAGCGGGCAGGCGATTGGGCAGGCAGCGCCTGCGACGCCGTCGGCATACATTAAGTGGAGCATGAGCAAGTACGCGGCGATGCCGTCGTTTGAGGGTGAGGTGTCGATGCGCGTGTCGTCGAACGGCAAATCCGGCCCGGCTTCGACCCGCACCATACAGGTAGCCAAGCCGAACCGGTTCAAGATCGTCAGCAAAAATGCTGCTTCGACTCAGACGAGCGTATGTGACGGCAAGACTCTTGTTGAATTTATGTCACTGGGCGCGTTTCCGGCGCAACGCACGGCCGCCCCCGCTTCGATCGCCGATGCCAAGAGCATGCTGCTGCTGAATCCCATGCTGGGAGGAAGCCTCCTCTACTCGTTTTTCGGCGGCCCTACATACTACGCAAAGGTCGTGAACGAATCGAGGATGGCGCCGGTCTTTGGTGCAACGACCAAGGTGGCCGGCGTGGAGTGCAGGATCGTCAAGTTCTCTTCCCAGGGATTTTACGGCACTACCGAAGCGGCGATCGGCACAAAGGACGGCCTTGTCCACAGCTTCGTCTAAAACTACGAACCGCTTGTGGAGCAGACGACCAAGATGATGAAGACACCCGCGTTCCAGGCGCAGATAAAGCAGCTCGGCAAGGGGATGGATGCAAAGGCGCTTGCCCAGCAGTTCCCAACGTCGATGAAGGGCGAGGAGACGTTCATTACGGCGGTGCCCGGCAGGCAGATCGACCCTGTTGTCTTTACGGCCAAGGCGCCTGCCGGCCAGCAGGTCCAGGAGCAGGGCGGCGGCAGGAAACCGCCGGTCACGCTCGGAAGTCCCGCGCCGGAGATCAAGGTGAAGAGCCTCGAAGGCGCATCCACCACGCTCGCGGCGTTTCGCGGCCGGGTCGTTCTTATCGACTTCTGGGCGACCTGGTGCCCGCCCTGCCGCAAGGGGCTGCCGGAAACCCAAGAGCTGCATAACACTTACGGCAAGAAGCGCCTCGCGGTCATCACAATCTCAGACGAGCCGAAGGCGACCGTGACACCCTTCCTCAAGGCCAACAAGCTCACGTTTCCAGCCTATTTGGACCAGAGCGGCGCGACAAACCGAGCCTACCATATCGAAGCCATTCCAACCGTCGCGGTCATCGACAAGAGCGGTCGCCTCTCTGCGTTCTTCGTTGGCCTCCAGGACAAATCGACCATTATGGCCGCACTGAAGAAGGCCGGGTTGTAGCTACCATGACAATTGACGGGTGCGCCGCCGCATCGTAGTAGACCATCATGTCGATGTCCAGATACCCGTCGCTGCGACCTTCAGCTACGGAACCCGAAACCAAGGCGGCACGTGCGCCCGAGATCTCCGAGAAGACCCTCACGTTGTGCTTCGCCAGGTCGAGCAGAGTGCGGATATCTTCCGTCATTCGTATCCTCCTAACGCCCAAAAATGACAAAAGGGATAGAAGAGTTGGTCTCTTCTATCCCTGTCAGTTAAGAACGAAATGCGCCCGATTCCTAGACCTTCTCGGCCAGTTTCTGCGCCAATATCGTATCAACCTGCAAACTCGGCCCCATGGTTGAAGTGACGGTGATCTTGCGAAGGTACTTTCCCTTCGCCGCTGCCGGCTTCGCCTTCACGAGAGCATTGATAAGCGCGGCGAAGTTGGCGTGCAGGTGCTCGACCGGAAAGCTAGCCTTGCCGATGGGCGCATGGATGATACCGTTCTTATCGACACGATACTCCGCGCGGGTCGCGCCTTTGATGTCCTTAACAACCTGTGCAACGTTCGCCGACACGGTTCCCGCCTTGGGGTTTGGCATGCGCGCCTTCAGGATCTGACCGAGGCGCCCTACGAGCGGCATCATATCGGGAGTGGCGACGAGCAAGTCGCAGTCGCAGCCGCCCGCCTTCTGAATGCGTTCAACCAGGTCTTCTGCGCCTACTACGTCGGCGCCGGCCGCGCGGGCATCGTCCGCCTTCTCGCCGCGCGCAAAAACCCAGACTACGCGCGACTTGCCCGTGCCATACGGCAGGTTGGTCGTACCGCGGACCATCTGGTCGCCGTGGCGCGGATCGACGCCAAGATTGATGGCGGCCTCCACGGTCTCATCGAACTTCGCGGTCGCTAGCTCCTTGATCCGTACGAGAGCGGCATCCGGCTCCATCGGCGCGTCGGTATTCAGCCCTTTGATAAGGCCGAGGAAGCGTTTGCTGTGTTTTGCATGCCCGGCTTTTGCCTTGCGGCGCGCAGCAGTGGAGAGCCCTGATTTCTCTGCGACCTCACCGGATTCCGCTGCCGGCGCCTCGACGGGCGCTGCCTTGACTGCTGTATCTGCCATTGTAATTTTCTCCTGTGGTCGATAACGGAGCGTGAGCTCCTGCCACTGATTGGGCAATCGGCAGTCGGCAATAGTCGAATATCCGAATGCCAATTGCGACCTGCGTAGTTCGGGCTATAAGCGTTAAGCTGTCAACAATAGTCGTATTCGCGACTGCCGACCGCCGATCGCCTACTGCCCCTTCTCGTCCTTATTCTTCTCATCCTGCCTGAAGGGAGTAAGGGAGTCTCCATCCAGGTTGGGCAGGCTGGCGCGCAGGCCGATTCGCACCCACACCATGCCTACGATCAACAGTCCCCACAGGCCAAGACCACGCACCACGCCAAGCATCAGTTCGCGCGTGGCTGTCGACTCGAACGATACCTGGCCCAGCGCTTCCTGGCAGCCGAGACTTATGAATGCGGCGATAAGCCCGACCCAGACCGACCGAAAATAGAAGGCGGCCTTGCGGCGGTCGCGGTGAAGCGCGGCAAGGTGGTAAACAAGCCGGGCGTCCAACTGCATTATCTGCTGGTGAATCACCAACCACACCACGCCGAGCATTCCCAGCGTCGCAAATTTCACGACGGTTGGAAGGATTAGCATGGACGTTTCCTTTCGCGAAATCCTGGGCGGCCACGCGTCAGTCGACTATCGTTACACCCATTGAACGCGCCGTGCCCTCGATGATTCTCATTGCGCCGGTGAGGTCGATCGCATTAAGATCCGGCATCTTCGTTTCGGCGATCTGGCGTACCTGATCGCGGCTAAGCGTGCCGACCTTTTCACGATTCGGACGTCCGGAGCCCTTGTCCGCGCCCGCGGCCTTCTTGATCAAATCGGCAGCGGGAGGCGTCTTTGTGATAAAGGTGAACGATCGGTCTTCAAAGATGGTGATCTCGACAGGCACCACGGTGCCGACCATCTCTTTGGTCTTTTCGTTATACCCTTTGATGAACTCCATCATATTGATGCCATACGGACCAAGCGTGGAGCCGATCGGCGGGGCGGGTGTCGCTTTGCCTGCATTAATCTGCAGCTTCACGACAGCGGTAATCTTCTTCGCCATTAATATCCTCGTCAGTTCGGAAACAGTTAACCCGATTGTCTATCATAAACAGTGGATTGACGCGGCTCGCCCGGGTAGGTTCCCGGCATAAGCGGCGCCCGCGGAATCAATCGATCTTGTCGACCTGCTGAAAATCCAGCTCGACCGGCGTATCGCGTCCAAAAATCGAGATGAGTACCTTGAGTTTTTCTTTGTCAAGGTTGACGTCCTCAATCTTGCCTGTAAATTCGGTGAACGGGCCGGAAATAACTCGAACGATCTCGTTCTTCTCGAATTTGACGACGGGTACGGGCGTGTGGCCCTCGATCGCCTCCAGGATGTCCGCGATCTCCCTTGGCTGCAACGGTATCGGCTTGCTGCCCGGGGGAATAAACCCTATGACACCCGTCGTGGATTTTACCAGGTACCATGTCGAATCGTCCAGGACCATTTCGATGAGAACGTAGCCGGGATAGATCTTGCGCTTAACTTCTATCTTCTTGCCTGCCCGGTTCTGCGTTTCCGCTTCCGTCGGGACGAGAATTCGAAAGATCTTATCCTTCAGGCTCATAGTCTCAGCACGTCGCAAAATGTTTGTCATCACTTTGTTTTCGTGGCCTGAGTAGGTATGGACCGCATACCAATGTCGTTGCATCTTTCCTCCGCCGTTCGGGCGCCCGCCTCACCCCGGGCCTGAAATCATTGGGAGAGCGAGCGACTCAACAGACTTGCATGCCGTGGGAATGGAACCGAGATTAGGTAAGTTTGAATATCCGGTCTATAGAGGATAGAGCGGCATCGAGCAGACCCATGTACAGCCCAAGCGCAACGATGACGGCGATAACGACCATGGTAAGCCGGTTCGCCTCCGGGCGCGTCGGCCAGGTCGTCTTCTGGAGTTCGACTATCGTCTCCTTGAGCGTATTGCGCGCGACCTGCACGCTCTGCTCAGACACTGGTCCGGTTCCCGCAACGGCGCCGCCTTTCGTAGCTGGGCGCTCTTCTATAGCCATAATAGTACCTATCGTCCTGTTCCGGGCCGCGCCCTGATTAGGAGGGCAACAAGCAAACTCGCCGACAGCCAGCAGGGCAACGCCGCACTACTGTCTGCCGACATGTGACTGTCCTGTAGTCGCACAACGCGCTCACACGCTAGATACGCCCCATCTTCCGGCGGCAACGACAACGTACGGGCTATTCGGGCGCTCTACGGCGCGGGCAGATTGCCCGTGCGCTATTCCGCGCCTCATTCGGTGCCTTTCCGAGTTGTTACGACGCAATGCACGCCGTTGAAAATGGCAGGGGCAGAGAGGCTCGAACTCCCGACCTACGCTTTTGGAGAGCGCCGCTCTACCAACTGAGCTATACCCCTACGTTTGGGGCAATAGACATTTGGCAATCAGAGTAGTTAATTCCTCTACTCCCGACTGCCGACTGCCGACTGCCTACTTTGCTTCCCGATGCAGCGTGTGGTGCCGACACGTCTCGCGTGCACAGTACTTCTTCAGCTCCATCCGGTTGGGATGCTTGATACGATTCTTGCTGGTTGTGTAGTTGCGTGAACGACACTCCGTGCAGGCCATCGTTATTACAATGCGAGTCTCTTTTTGAGCCATCGACTTAGTCCCTTAGACGGCAGTCCGTGCCGCCCCAACTTATTCTTACGCTATCGGGCGAAGGATAATTTCGTTCGTCCTTCGCCCGTTTGGCATCTACTCCAGGATTTTGGTAACGACTCCGGCTCCGACGGTCTTTCCGCCTTCGCGGACGGCGAAGCGCAGTCCCTCTTCCATGGCGATAGGCTGGATCAGCTCGCCGGTGATGCGGATGTTATCGCCCGGCATCACCATCTCCACGCCCTCGGGAAGGTTCATCTTGCCCGTGACGTCGGTGGTGCGG
>JAYTEU010000120.1:0-3550 GCA_043734985.1 Chthonomonadaceae bacterium | reverse complement strand
GGGATGAGTACCGACTGGCGACGGGTTTGTTTGATCGTACTTGTGGTTGTGTGGTGGGCTTGGTTCCCCGAAAGGGTCCGGGGTCTCTCGGACAGTTAGCGCGTCTTACCTCTGGGCCATTGCCCGTTGCCTTGTGAATAACCGTGCGTTTACGCGGGCATTTCCAGGGGTGAAGTCCGTCTGATTCACCTTCGCAACCGCATGGCTCAAAACGGCCAAAGGGCTATTCGCCGGATCATTTATTGGTTCGATGCCGCTGCCGAGCGAATCCTACAACCGCATATCGACGATCTTACCCGCCACATCTCGGAGAGCGCGGACAACTCGCTGGTTGGGTTAACGCAGACCGGGCATTTTCATATTGCTTGTCTCCACCTTAATCGCCCTGAACTGATTTCGTACCGCCAAAAGCGCGCGGGGGAGGTTACGGTGGACAGTCTTATCCGCGAGCAAGAGGCAGAAATTTCGCGGTTGTCGGCACGGGTTCAGCAATTCGAACTTGAGGCACAAGAACTCATGACCCGACTGCGTCAACTGGGGCGCGAGGAGGAGTCATAATTCTTCCGTAGTTTGTCGAAAAGGATAACCGGCAAGGCACGCGGAACCGAGCCACCGTGAACCGCAGGCAGCGCACAATCCTCCTCACGTTCGCCTTCTGGTCCGTCGTCCTGGCCGCATCCGGCGTCTGGCTGCGGCGAACGGAGCGGCTGAACCGGCAACTCATCAAGGCGGTCGAGTGGGAAGACACGCCTGCAACAAAGATGGCACTGGAGCGCGGAGCAGGCGCAAACGTGGAGGATCAACCGATATTTCCGGCGTGGCAGAGGATATGGAATCTGTTGCGAGGACAGCGGTTGGCGCCATATGATGCATGGACACCGCTCCAAATTGCAGTGTCTAGACATGATGTTAAATTGGAGCGTCGCCTCCGTGCTTCTCGTTCCAGCGCAGTGAGGTTCTTGACAGTTCGGCAGGCTGGGATTACAATGCTTGTGAGGGAAATGGATTACAAGGAGCCTATCATTCATGGAGAAGGACGAGACACTTGCCGCAGCAAACGAAGCCATCCAAAACCGTTTAGCCGCGAAGACGGTTAAGCTCGCGGAGTTGGAGGCGCAAAGCGCGCAGCTTCGTAAGCTTGTCGCCGAGGAAGATGCTTTTGTGCAGCGGCTCCGTAGTTTCGTCCGGGAAGCTGAGGCCGAGCGTACCCGGCTACAGCAGGAGTTCCGCCGTCTGGTCCCATCCGGATAATGCGTGATGCCGGCAGATTACGCGCATTGGTTCCGAATATAATGTATATTGTATACAGAATACAAGGATTTCGGAAATGGTGCAGACAACAGCAAAGCAAGTCTTAAACATCGTACGGGATGCCGGAATGGTTCGCGGGCGCGACCTGGCCGCTCAGGGTATCTCTCCAACGCACCTACAGCGACTCTATGAGCAGGGATTGCTTCTGCGTTCCGGGCGCGGCGTCTACCTGCCTGCCGAAGCGAACCTAGACCCGAACGCAACGCTCGCCGAAGTGGCGCTTCGGGTGCCCGCCGGCGTAATCTGCCTACTGTCGGCGCTGCAATTCCATGGGCTGACGACCCAATTGCCACATCAGGTTTGGATCGCGCTGCCGTTACGGGTAAACACTCCACGCCTGGACTATCCTCCAGTCCGAGTAATTCATCTCTCCGGCGAAGCGCTGACCACTGGTATTGAAGTGCATCGGGTCGGCAGCGCAACAGTTCGCATCTTCGGCCCGGCAAAGACAGTTGCCGACTGCTTCAAGTTCCGCAATAAGATCGGTCTGGAGGTCGCTCTGGAAGCGCTGCGAGACTGCTGGAACAAGCGGCAGGCCACCATGGATGAACTGTGGCGCTACGCGAAGATCTGCCGTGTCGCGAACGTAATGCGCCCCTATCTGGAGAGCATCGTCTTATGAACGATACAGAGTCCGAGCCGAAGAAACGTCAGGGAGAGCGAAACCCCGCCGCCTCCCTGCAGCAGAAACTGAGGAACTATGCGAAAGCAACCGGCGACGACGTTTCGTTGGTGCTGGTGCGATATATCAACGAACGTTTTCTCTATCGCTTGAGTGTCTCTCCATACCGGGACGAGTTCGTTCTGCGTGGGGCCACGCTCTTCACGCTATGGGATGCCGAGCCCCACAGAGCGACACGAGACATCGATCTGCTGGCCACCGGCGACAGTTCTCCGGCAGCGCTGCGGCAGATTTTTCACCAGGTGTGCGCTCACGCCGTGGAAGAGGACGGTGTGGTCTTTTTGCCGGAAACGCTGAACATCGAAGCGCGTGCGGCGGGGCGTATCTACCAGGGACTGCATCTGGAGATGACCGCGATGCTTTCGACCGCTCGCCTGCGTTTGGAAATCGATATCGCGTTCGGCGAGGCTGTGATCCCACCGCCTCAAGAGGTCGAATTGCCCGTACTGCTGGGAAAGCCCTCTCCGCGCCTGCGCGCCTACCAACGCGAAACAGCGATTGCCGAGAAATGCCAGGCGCTTGTAATGCTGGGAATGACCAACACCCGCATGAAGGATTTTTACGACCTTTGGTATCTCAGCACTGCCTATTCCTTTGACGGGGAACTCCTCTCTAGCGCAATGCAGGCGACGTTCACACGACGCCGGACGGAGTTTCCTCCTGATGGCCTTCCGTTGGCGCTGACCGACGAGTTCGCGAACGATTCCGTAAAGCAGAGCCAATGGAACGCCTTTCTAGGGAAAGCCTCGCTCCGGAGAGGGAGCGCTGACTGGACTTCTGTTATTCAGCGGGTCCGAACCTTCTTGCAGCCGCCGCTGCGGGCATTGGCGCGAGGGCTTGCTTTTGAGATGCGGTGGTCGCCAAGGGACGGCTGGGGCGAGCGCCAATAACGAGCAATGTTTCTCCTGTCAGCTACATTGCGGCATTGAACTATTGCGTGCAGGAGAACCGGCAAGGCACGCGGAACCGAGCCACCATGAACCGCAGGCAGCGCACAATCCTCCTCACGTTCGCCTTCTGGTCCGTCGTCCTCGCCGCATCCGGCGTCTGGCTGCGGCGAACGGAGCGACAGGAGCGACTGAACCGGCAACTGATCGCGGCGATCAAGCAAGAGGATATTTCGACCGCCTTGCTGGCTCTGGAACAGGGAGCCGATGCGAACTCGCGAGATGAGCCCGTTGTTCCGGCGTTGGAGAGAATTCAGAATCTGATGGTCGGACGAAAGCCGCTTCCGTCAACTGCGCCCACGCCGCTTCTGATCTTGTTGTGGTACGATTTTTCTCTCCATGATAATGATATCCCGCCAGAGAAGCCTCCACACGAGCATTCAGCCCTTGTCGAAGCGCTTCTTGCGCACGGAGCGAACGTTAATCCATACGATGACGCCAGGCAATGTCCGTTATTGTATGCTCTAGCCGATAAGAAGAAGATCGCCACAGCCCGCCTGCTTATTGAACATGGCGCGAATATAAGCGACGGGCCGGCAAGTGACTATCTTTACGAGGCGGTTGATTGGGGCGACGATCCTTCTATCATAGAGCTGCTCCTGAAGCATGG
>JAYTEU010000119.1:0-4673 GCA_043734985.1 Chthonomonadaceae bacterium | reverse complement strand
CCCACTCATCCCCGCACCATGTCCCAATACCGCTCCAGCTCCGCTGCCCGGCGCTCGCGTCCCCAGTCCAGCAATTCGTCCATCCATACGGCGACGGTCGCGGCGATCTCCGCCTGATTTACGTGATAGTAGTGCCAGGAGGTCCGGCGCAAAAGCACATCGTCCAGGTGAAACGCCCATTCGGCGCGGCAGCACTCCTCGACGACGGCCCGATCGATCGGAGGAGGCACCACGCCGCTGAACGGCCCGTGCGCGAGAGGACGCTCGGCGGTCGGCGAATTCGGAAGTCGTCGTCCGAGATACCCGCCGACCCGGTCGACGGTCTGTTCGGCCATATGGCGGTATGTGGTGAGCTTGCCCCCGGCGACGTCGAACCAGCCCGGCTCCCCCATCTTGATGACGTGGCCGCGCGAAATGTCCGAGGGAGCATTCGCGCCTTCCTTTCCGGAGGCGATCAGCGGCCGAACTCCCGCCCACCGCGAGATAACATCACCGGGCGTTAGCTCCATCTGAGGGAAAGCGCCATTGACTACGCCAAGGATTTCGAGAACCTCCAACTGAGTGGCCCGCACATCAGCCGGATCGCCGGAGTAATGCGTGTCCGTCGTGCCGAGTATTACGCGGTCGCCCCAGGGGATGACAAACAGAATGCGCGAGCCGACTGGAATAATAACCGCCTCCGCCACCGGCAGTCGCGCCCGATCCACAACGATGTGCACGCCCTTGGTGAGCCGGAGCCGGATTCCGCTCCGCGGCAGCCCCACCGACCACGCGCCGGTTGCGTTGACGATCGCGCGGGCCCGCACGGGTACGGCACCCGCTTGTAACTCGCACTTCCAGACCCCATCTTGAACGAAACCAGATACAAACGTTGTATAGTTTCGCACAATCGCGCCTTCGATTACGGCCGACCTCAGCGTATCGATCACCAGACGGGCGTCGCAGGTAAGCGCATCGAAATGCCGGGTAGCGCCTTCAAGCGCCTCGCTGCAAAGGCCAGGCGCGATGCGAATGGCTTCGTCGGGGGAAAGCGTTGAGGAGGGCGACAGGTTTCGGCCGCCGCAGAGCAGGTCGTACAGGCGCACTCCCAGAGAGAGCTGCCAGAGCGGCATCCCGCGCCCGCGCCAGGCCGGAAACAGAAACGGAAGAGGTGAGCAGAGGTGCGGGGCGATCCGGCTCAGCGTCATCTTCTCTACGCTCGCCTCCCGCACGAGGCCGATGCGCCCCTGCGCCAGGTAGCGCAGTCCGCCGTGCAGAAGCCGCGAGGATCGACTGCTCGTGCCGGAGGCAAAATCGGAGCGCTCCACCAGCAGCGTCGTCAGCCCCCGGGAGGCCGCGTCCCGAGCCACTCCCGCTCCCACGATCCCCCCGCCGATCACCAGCAGGTCGAAAACCGTCCCGTAAAGAGCCGCGCGATCTCGACCCGAATCCTTCGCATCCTCACCCACGACGCGCATGCTCCAGCCGCTCGCCAAACTCTGAGACATTCGCGACGACCATATCCGGCGGAGTCGGCATGGCGGCGGCATCCTCGGCGGTCGCCTCCCCGCTCAGCACCAGGACGGAAAGCGCTCCCGCCCGCTGCGCCATCGCCATATCGGTGTATATCCTGTCACCCACCATTGCCGTTTCATCAGGCTCCAATCCGTGCCGCGTGCAGAGGTCTCGGAGCATCGCCGGGTCCGGCTTGCCGAGGACCACGGGCTGCCGCCCCGTTGCCGCCGACAGGCAGGCGCAGATCGCCCCGCAGTCCACGCGCATGGTCGGCTCGTCCGTCGGGACGATAAGGTCGGGGTGCGTCGCGAGAAACGGCAGGCCGGCGCCTATCCAGTACGCTGTCCGGCAGAGCCGATCGTAGTCGAGCGTCGTGTCGTAGCCCACTACGACCGCGTCTGGAGTCTCCCAGGTCACCGAGAATCCGGCCGCCTCGAACTGCCCGCAAAGCGAAGGCGTGCCTAGAACGGCAATGGATTTCACTTCCGGAAGGCGGTCGCGCAGGTAGGTTATCGTCGTATCCGTCGGCGTGGCGATCTCCTGCTCGGCGGCCTCGATTCCGAGCCGCCGCAGCTTCAGAACGTAGTCGGCCTTGCTAAGCGACGTGTTATTGGTTACAAACGTGTACCCGATCCCCAGCCGTCGCAGCCGCGCCAGAAACGGAATGGTCGCCTCGAATAGCCGCCCGCCCTTATATAGCGTCCCGTCCATATCCAGCGCCACATGCCGCACTTGCCCGAGATCGAACTTCACTTCCCCTCCCCTTTTCAACTCGCCCTGTAATGACTTCTAATACAGCCAACCCGAACGATCGCGTCACATCGATCCAGCGGGCTAAGAAAGTGTGCAAATACCGCCCCCGGCACTCCACCCGCACGTGGGTACCCGATCTGGCGGAGCTTGGGCGTCTTGCGCCGGCCCGTCCCCCCGAATCGGAGGCAGAGGGGGCGAATTCCGCGATCTTATACACACTTTGAGGATTCCTGTATTCCCCATCCTGTCAAACCTGTTCATCCATGTCAATCCACCAAAAACCCGGCTGGACCGAAGAGCCTACTCACCGCCGCGTGGAATATGCTCAGCCGCATGGCGAAATCAAGCACTGTATAGCGCCGCCGGATGTAGTACGCCTGTTCGTAACTCGCGCGGAGCCGCTCGCTGGAGATCCCGATTCGCTCCGGCGTCGTTGGGCATCCCGCTTCGCGCAACATGGCCGCGGCGCGCTGAAACGGCAGCAGGTGGCCGGCCAGGCGTTCGCGGATTTCGGGCCAGGTGTTGCCCAGGCGCTCGAGCTGAACGCGCAGAGCCTCGCGAGTCGGGTGTTTGGCGCGCGTTTCGTCCAGCGCCTTGGCGGCCAGCTCCCCCGTTGCAAACAGCGACTGAATACGCGCTTCGGTCCGCGCAAGCGAGGGCCACGCTGCGGCGGCGGCATCGAGGTCTACGACCTCTACCATGCCCGTCCGAAGGAGCACATCATAAAGCCCCAGCGAGGCTAGCGTCCCGATCCCGACCTGGAAGCCGTGCGAGGGAGTAGACGCATCGTGCGTTTCGCGCTGCATATCCCACAGGTGGCTGAACTGGTGCTCCGCGCCCGAAGCGGGCCGGCTGGAACGGGATGCCTGAATGGCGAAGCCCGTCATCATTAATCCGGCTGTTAGCCGCCGAAGCCGCCCCGGATCGGCGCGCGCGATCCCGCCCGGCATTTCACTCCAGGAAGGGAGAAAGGTTTGCACGGTGTCCCAGGCGGCTCCGTCGATCGCCTCTTCGCCCGCCGCCTCAGCCAGGATCCAGTCCGCGCCCGCTACGCCCTTCGCGAGCAGATCGGCATAGCCCGCCGCGTTCATCTCCGGTGGGGCACGGCCGATCACCTCCAGGTCCGCCAGTACCACGCGCGGCGCGGGGCACTCGACAGTCTGCTTGGACCCGCGATAGGTGATCGACGCCCCGTACGCCGTGTAGCCATCCATCGAGGCCGCCGTCGCCACGCACATGTAGGGCCTTCCGAGGCGGTGCGCCGCCAGCTTCGTCAGGTCGTTGATCGTCCCAGAACCGACTGCGACCGGGATCCCGCTGACCGACCCGAGCGCCGCCTGCAAATCATCCGCGAATGAATGCTCTGCCCAGACCTCCGGACCAAAGAGAAACGGCTCTCGGCAGGCAAAACCTGCCGCCCGGAAGCTCTCCCTCACGTCCTTGCCGGCCGCCGCGTACGTCCTCTCATCCGCGACGAGAATCGCGGAACCGGTGAAATCCGCATGGAACACGCGCGCGGCATCATGCCGCGCACCCGGCTCCATCACCAGCGTCCGCGTCTCCCGTGCCGCATTCAGAGCACGGGCAAGCAGCGCCTCTTCCTGTACCGTCAGCGCCGAAATCATATAGAGGCTTATTTTCCTTCCGGGGTTCTTGCGGAATTGAAATCGCGCACTCTGAGGGTACCCAAGTTTATCAAACCCGCTTGCGAGAGTTGAGGATTCAGTCCGCGCAGGCGGACTTGGTAAACCTAGACCGGTACTTCAGTGCCGCGTGCCCCAAAAACTACTGAATTGCGGCTACAAACGGCCGTACACGTGCCGCGAGAAGCTTATAGCCCTCCGCGTTGAAGTGCAGCATGTCCTTGATAAACAGCTCGGGACGCGCCTGGCCGTCCGGCGTGAGGCTTATGTCGTAGGCGTCCACGAACTTCACGTGGGGCATCCGGCGCATCAGTTTGCGAATCATCGTGTTAAGCAATTGAAGTTTGTCGTTCTCGCCCCAGCGCGAGGGAGCGGGGTTGAACGAAATGTAGACTATCTCGGTGTCCGGCAGACGCTCGCGAACCTTACGCACGAACAGCGCGAAGTCCATCGCGACCTCTTCCGGCGGGCGGGCGTTGTGGATATCGTTGCCGCCTGCCCGCAGGAAGATCTGCTTCGGCGCGTACGGGAAGACAATGCGTGGAATGAAATGCGTGGAGTCGGCGATCTCGGACCCGCCGAACCCGCGATTGAGGATATTACGATCCGGAAAATCCTGATCGAGGGTCTTCCACATGCGAATGGTCGAGGAGCCGATAAACAGTATGCCACCCCGGCGCGATGGATTTGACTTATCGGCGGCTTCGAACGCCGCGATCTCCTTCTCCCATTTATCAAAGTCGTGCGGTTTCGGCGCGGGCCGCGCCGGAGCGACCTCCCCCC
>JAYTEU010000118.1:0-4984 GCA_043734985.1 Chthonomonadaceae bacterium | reverse complement strand
TCAAAGTGGGAGACCATCGTGCATAGCGGCGGGCTGGACGAGATCGTCTTTAGCGGCCAGGGTGATGTAACGTTTGAAGGCGAGGGCGAGCTTCTTCAGCCTTTGACGCGCCCCCAGGGCGGCAGGCGCACCGTTCAGCTCGACCCGAAGACCGGATTCATCACCAATGCAGCCTATGCGACCGATCCGAAGACCCATCAGCCCATGCTGCCCTCCGCGTACGTGGTGCGACGCTACGGCGGCACCAACGACAACGAGCAGAAGCAGATCGTGCTCACCTTCGATGATGGGCCGGACCCCGAATGGACGCCGCAGATACTGGATGTCCTCAAGAAAGAGCACGTTCCGGCGGTCTTCTTCGTGGTTGGGCAGCAGGCGCTTGGCAACCAGGATCTGATCCGAAGGATGTGGAACGAGGGCCACGAGATCGGCAACCACTCCTGGTCGCACCCGGACCTGTTTAAGCTGGCTCCCGATATCCAGAAGCTTCAGTTGACTTCGACCCAGCGTCTGATCGAATCGATCACGGGCCATTCTACGATCCTGTTCCGGCCACCCTATGGCGGCGACGTCGAGCCGCAGACCGGCCGCCAGGTCGAGCCGATGGAGGTCGCCTCCGAGCTTGGCTACGTGACGGTTGGCGAGAAAAACGATCCTCAGGACTGGCGGCTCCACGATCTGAAGCCCGGCACGGAGACAGAGGACACCACCAAGCCGCGAGACTACCGCGATATCGTTAAAAGCATCGAGGTCAATAGGAACGTCGGAAGCGTGATACTTCTGCACGATGCCGGCGGCGATCGCAGCCGGACCTTGGCGGCGCTTCCGGAGATTATTCAATATCTCAAGGGGCAAGGCTATAGGTTCGTCAGCGTGTCCGATCTTTGGGGCGTGCCGAAATCGCAGACCATGCCCCTGGTAAGCTCGCGCAACCGGCTTCTGATCGGTGCGGACCAGTACGTATTCGAGTTCTGGTATCTCTTCTGGCGCGTTATGACGACGCTGTTTACGGCCTCCATCGTGCTCGGCACGTCGCGCGTAGTGCTGTTCGTGGTCCTGGCCCTGATTCAGCGCTCGCGGGAGCGGCATCGCGTGTTCCCGGTCGGCAATTTCCCCTCTGTCTCGGTGATCATTGCCGCCTACAACGAGGAGAAGGTGATCAACCGGACGGTCGAGGCGCTTCTCGACAGCGACTACCCGAACCTGGAGGTGATCGTGGTCGACGACGGCTCCCAGGATGCGACCGCGGACGTGGTTCTGGCGGCCTACGGGGAGCATCCGAAGGTGCGCGTCCTGCGGAAGCCGAACGGCGGCAAGGCGAGCGCGCTCAATCGGGGCCTTCAGGCGGCGCGCGGCGAGATATTCGTATCGCTGGACGCCGACACCCTCTTTGCGCGCGACACGGTCTCACGGCTCGCCCGCCACTTCGGCGACCCGAAGGTCGCGGCCGTGAGCGGCAACGTGCGCGTGGGCAATGCGCACAACATCTGGACGCGCTGGCAGTCGCTGGAGTACACCACGAGCCAGAACTTCGACCGGCGCGGCTACGACCTGCTGAACTGTATCACCGTGGTGCCAGGCGCGGTGGGAGCGCTGCGGCGGGACGCGGTCCTCGCGGTGGGAGGATACACCTCCGACACGCTGGCGGAGGACACGGACCTTACCTGGAAGCTGCGGCGGGCGCACTGGCGTATCGTGAACGACAACAGCGCCATGGCCTACACCGAAGCGCCGGAGACGCTTCAGAACCTGGCGAAGCAGCGGTTCCGCTGGGCGTTCGGCACGCTGCAATGCCTGTGGAAGCATCAGGACGCGGTCGGGCGGCACGGCGCTTTCGGCTGGCTGGCGCTGCCCAGTCTCTGGCTATACCAGATCCTGTTCCCGGCCATTTCGCCCTTCATGGATGTCGCGATGCTGGCCTCGATCTTCACGGGCAACTTTCCGCTGTTCCTGGCCTACTTCTCCGGCTTCACGGTGCTGGAGCTCGCCGGGGCCATCATCGCGCTGCGGATGGACAAGGGCGACATGCGGCTGCTGCCCTGGCTGGTGATCCAGCGGTTCGTCTACCGGCAGCTTATGTACTACGTCATCCTGAAATCGATCGTCGCGGCGATCCGGGGCACTGCAGTCGGCTGGAACAAGCTGGAGCGCACCGGCAAGGCCCAGATCGAGTCGCCGGGTCGATAAACGACCCGGCAGATGAGCGCTTCGCGCTGGTCGTGCTCCGCACGCAAATGCGACTATCGCACGCTTGGCGGTTGTCGATGGAGGCTCCAACGGGCGCGGTTTTCCCTTCCAGGCCGGACCGGATGAGGGTTCAAGTTGATCGATCAATCTGGAAAACCATCATGAAACCGAATGACCCGAGCGGACCTGATGTGAATACCAGTCCACCAAAACGCCGGCGGAGGTTTCTGATGCCGTGCTGTGGCGGGTGCCTGCTGCTCCTTGCGCTGCCGCTTGGCGTAGTACTGATTGCATCGCCGCACGTTTACTTCATGCCGTCGGCGAGCATGGCTCCCACGCTTCGTGGGGGCGATTCGCAGACCGGGGACCGGATCGTTGCAAGCTACTGGGAGTATAGGCTGCACCCGCCGCGCTTTGGCGACATCATCGTCTTTATGGCTCCCGCGCGGGCGGACGCGCAGCACGTCGATCCGGCCGAGAAGGTCGAGAACATCCTGGCGAAGCGGATCATCGGAGTTCCGGGCGACCGGATACTGGTCAAGCAGGGTTCCGGCAAAACATTGGATGGTCAGGCAGCTTATGCCGTTTACCGAAATGGCCGCATGCTCGTCGAGCCGTATATCAAGGAGCCGATGGACCCTCCAAGTTCAGCCGCGGTATACGGCGTGGACAAGCCGCTCACCGTCGGGCCGAACGAGTACTTCGTGATGGGCGACAACCGTAACGACAGCAACGACAGCCGATACTGGGGCACGCTGGAGAAGAAGCGCATACTCGGCAAGGTCACGTCGATACTCTCCCCGCCGGAGCGCGTGCGTGGTTTCCCGTAGTGGTTGCGGCGTGTGTCGCTTACCGTGCGCGGGAGCTTTCGGACGGATAGGACCGATCGGACGGATGGGGTGGGATTGTTTTATTTTCCGGTCCGAAGTGGGGGTTTGAAGCGGTTTGCTCAATAAAGAAACCCGATTTGCTCCGCTGACAAGATAGGCGTCGTTTCTTTTCTTTGCCGCAAGTTGGAGTTCCGAAACCGTGCAGGAAGAACGTACTCGTGCCAGGCTTGAGACTGAGGCGATCGTGATCGGCTACGCGATGAGCCGCCTTAATAAGAGTTATTATTCGGCCCGCGGTTTCGGGACGTGGAAGCGCGCGTACACCGAGGCGGGTGCTGCTCTCACTCGCCCGCCTCAAACATTCAAGAATCTACGCGACGAGTTCGACTCCGTGCATTCCAACTTGCGCGAGGGATGGAAACGCAATCTTCGCTCGGATCGGCAACGGGTCTTGGATGAGCTGGCAGATGTCAGCGATGAGGCGCTTCTGGAACTTGTGGACCGAATCTTGCGGCGGGATGAACTTGCAACCGAGGAGGCCATCGACGCCCTGGCGGTTGTCAACAAGGTTGCGTACAATGTAGCCGAACGGCTGCTTACGGGCCGCCGGGCGGAAGAGTATTTTCTCGAACATTGCACGTCCCTGGTTCAATTTGCACGTACGGGGATTCTCGACATGCGCCAGAATGCCTGCGGCTTTGATTTCGGCGTGCAAGAGAACCGCGATATCGCGATTGAAGTCAAAGGCATCAAGCAGTATAGCGGCGACATTCAATTCACCGACAGGGAATGGTCGGAGGCTAGAATTCGCCGCGAAAACTATTGGGTCGTCGTCGTGGGCAATCTCGAAGCGGTGCCAGCGCCCAGAGTCATCCGCGACCCGCATGCCGTGCTATCCGTGACCTGCAGATTCCGGCGTTCCATCGCCGTCGAATTGCGATCCCGAGTCGTTGTCGCGCCGCGATAGACAACCGACATCAGGCGAGCACAAATAGCCATAACGAGATCGGCGATACTGTTGCAGGTGCCCATCTACGCTACGAAAACAGATTTGGCTGACATTACGCAGTGCAATTCCATGAATGTGCGCTCTATGTGATTTCAGCATGTGAGTAGTGCCGTCTAGGGCAGCGGCAGAGATTTGAGCGTACGGGAAGGCGATGCAAATGGGCGAGCAGTTGGTTGAAACAACATCGACACTAATATCGAACACCAAATACGATGTTCATATGTTCGCGGTTGTGCGAGTGAAGGTTGCGGGCATCAAGGCAGCTAACCAGGTAGAGGCTATTAAAGTGGCGGGGGCAATGATAGACTTTCACGCGCTATTCGAGTCTTGTGCTCTGCCTAGTGTCGAGTGCGTCGAGTTCGCTGAGGAGTTCTCCCACTACCTAGTGGACGAAGTGGACGACCTTGAGTACAATGAAACCCGATGGTACAAAGACGGCGCGGACGACATCGTGATGGCTGACAACAGCGGAAGATAGCGGTTGCCAACTTGAAACTGACGAAGAAACAACTCGCCGCTGCTCCCCGATGCGCGAACTGCCACGACTACTTGCCTGAGCCTGGTTGCCGCATCGTCCAACGCCAGCGCGGCTGGGTCCATGTCGAAACTGACAGCGTTCGGTGCCCCGGCCAAGCTAATGACGTCATCTTCGACGATCGCGCCGATCCCCTTACTCCCGGCAGGATCCAAGTGAAGCAACCCGGCCGGTCAACGTAATACGTAACCAACCATATTTCCAAATTTAGGAGTTTACCGCAACATGCCCCTCGTCGATCCAAAGGTTTTCCGTACTTACGATATTAGAGCGCTCGTTCCCGATCTGGTCGATGAGGCCAGCGAGTATTTCGGCCGGGTGGGCGATGCCGACGCGTTTCAGGCTCCGCTTACCGCCGAGGGCGTGGAGGAGATCGGGCGCGGGCTGGCCGACCTGTTCGATGCGCCGGCAGTCGCGATAGGG
>JAYTEU010000117.1:0-12941 GCA_043734985.1 Chthonomonadaceae bacterium | reverse complement strand
ATCCAATCGCTCAGCCCCATCGCCCGCGCCATCCGCGCGGTGCGTACCGCCTCCTCGGCGGTGCGCGCGCCCGCGGTGTTCGGCAGGATATGATAGCGTTTCCAGTCGATCTCGTCCAGGATCGACCGCTTCGGCGCATTCAGGTCGATCCGCCGAAGCGCCACGGTGACAATCTCGCAGCCGGAAGCCTCCAGCGCTGCATTCATCTCCTCGGCGTTCCGGTACTTCCCGGTACCCAGCATCAGCCGTGACCGAAACGTCTTACCGCCAATCGTTAGCGGCCGATCGTCCGCCCTTGGCGAGGCCACTGCAAGTACTGCCATTGCTTTTCCTCAGTCAGAAATATCTAACAATAACGATTGCCGCGCGTTTCATTTCACGTAGATCTCACCGCCACGGTCTCGAAACTCCTGCGCCTTCTCCTCCATGCCCGTGACGACCGCGAGTTCCGCCTCCAGCTTCTTCTTGGCCGCGTAATCCCGAACGTCCTGCGTTATCTTCATCGAGCAGAAGTGAGGGCCGCACATCGAGCAGAAGTGGGCCACTTTGGCGCCCTCCTGCGGCAAGGTTTCATCATGGAACTCGCGCGCGGTTTGAGGGTCCAGCGCCAGATTGAACTGGTCCTCCCAGCGAAACTCGAAGCGTGCCTTGCTGATGGCGTTGTCCCAGGCCTGAGCGCCCGGGTGCCCCTTTGCGAGATCTGCGGCGTGTGCAGCGATCTTATAGGCGATCACGCCGTCCTTCACATCCTTTTTGTTGGGCAGTCCAAGGTGCTCCTTCGGGGTCACGTAGCACAGCATCGCGGTGCCGTACCATCCGATCATCGCCGCGCCGATCGCCGAGGTAATGTGGTCGTAGCCCGGGGCGATATCCGTTGTCAGCGGCCCAAGCGTATAGAACGGAGCTTCGCCGCACCATTCGAGCTGCTTCTCCATGTTCTCTTTGATCATATGCATTGGAACGTGCCCGGGCCCCTCGTTCATCACCTGAACGCCATGCTCCCAGGCAATGTGGGTCAATTCGCCCTGAGTTTTCAGCTCCGCGAACTGCGCTTCGTCGTTCGCATCGGCAAGGCAGCCCGGTCGCAATCCATCGCCAAGGGAGAAAGAGACGTCGTATGCGGCCATGATTTCGCAGATTTCGGGGAAATTCGTATAGAGGAAGCTCTCCTTATGGTGCGAGAGGCACCATTTCGCCATGATCGATCCACCTCTTGAGACGATTCCCGTCACGCGGTCGGCGGTCATCGGAACATAGCGCAGCAGAACACCCGCATGTACCGTGAAGTAGTCGACACCCTGCTCCGCCTGCTCGATGAGAGTGTCCCGGTAGAGCTCCCAGGTGAGGTCCTCTGCCTTGCCGCCCACCTTCTCCAGCGCCTGATAGATTGGCACGGTGCCGATCGGGACAGGAGAGTTTCGGAGAATCCACTCCCTTGTCTCGTGGATATTCTTTCCGGTTGAGAGGTCCATAACGGTGTCGGCGCCCCAGAGCGTCGCCCATGTCATCTTCTCGACCTCTTCATCGATTGTCGAGGTGACGGCCGAATTGCCGATATTGGCGTTGATCTTGACCAGGAAGTTCCGGCCAATGATCATAGGCTCCGATTCGGGGTGGTTGATGTTCGCGGGAATGATCGCACGACCGCGCGCAACCTCTGAGCGGACGAACTCCGCAGTGATCTCGCGCGGAATGGCGGCGCCGAAGGAGTGTCCGGCATGGTGCCTGCGATCGATCTGCGACGCGTAGATGTTCTCCCGCAGGGCGATAAACTCCATCTCAGGTGTGATGATCCCCGCGCGAGCCAACTGAAGCTGAGTTACGAGGCCCGTACCGCGGAGCGCCTTTCGATGCGGAGGCAGAGGCAGATTCGGATCGCTATGGCCCGCGATTGGGCGATAGGAGGGCTCGCTCTCACTATAGGTCGCGTGCGGTCGCGATTGGATCCACGGCTCACGCAGGCGGGGCAGACCCTCATGGATGCTGATTGGAACCGTTGGATCGGTGTAAGGACCGCTGGAATCGTAAACTTGAAGCGGCGCGTTCGTCTCCGTTGGCCCCCCGCTGATCCCGCGCGTCGCCGATAGCGCGATCTCCCTTACCGGCACCCGAACGTCCGGAAACAGCTCGCCGGAAAGGTAAACCTTGCTGGAAGCCGGGAATGTGTATTCGGAGGTGGTCGTCTTCGTCGGCACGCGCTCGGACCGCCCGTTTCCATTAGCGCCATTCGTGTGGCTACCGTTTGTTGACGCTAGTTCTGTATGGCCGTTTCCATTTGGCTGTATCATTTTGCATTCCTCATGATTGAGACTTTCGGGACGATCAGTCGATCCCGAATGTGAGCTATTCTCCACGGACTATCCAACCGGCACAAAACGAAAGCGCCGTCTCCAGCTCCTCGAGGTTATGAGAAAGCAGAAACGGCGCGGGCGTTACACTGGTAAGACCGCCGACCTATCCGCTTTCCTACGCCGGAATTATCCGGTTCAGGTTCTGGAGTTGGAGCGCAGCGCCCCTCTCAGCCGATTTCGATCAGCACCCCCAGCGGCAATTTCTTATGTGATTATTAGGTCGATTGTACCTGCGATTGCCTCGAACTGTCAATTGTCGGGCCGCCCATTTCACCCAGGTTCCAACGGAGGCAATCGATTGACTATGTTTGGGACAGACGGTATACTAACAATTAAATTATTGGGGTGATTTGCAACTACGAAAGCCCTACGTGGCGGAGCTTTTTCGGGACCGCGTAGTGTGTTGTTAACTGTTCGAACAAACTGGTTTGGTCATGCGGAGCCGGTGAGGGAGTTATAAATTAGGATGCAGGAAACGGAAATTCAATTGCGCGAAGGTCTGAGCTTCGACGACGTCCTGCTGGTTCCGCTGGCCACCGACGTTACTCCCGCGGACGTCGATCCGCGCACGACTATTGCCGGCGATATCACGCTCCGCGCGCCCATTCTAAGCTCTCCCATGGATAGGGTCACTGGGGCCAGGATGGCGATCGCGATGGCGCGTGAAGGCGGCCTTGGCATTCTGCATCGTAACATGAGCGTCGAAGCGCAGTCCCAGGAAGTCGATAAGGTTAAGCGATCCGAGCACGGGATCATTGTCGACCCGATCAGTCTTCCGCCAAATAAGACGATCCAAGACGCCATCGTTCTCATGGAGCGGTACCACATCTCCGGCGTGCCAATCACTGAGCCGGGAACAGAACGCCTTGTAGGCATTCTGACCAACCGTGATATCCGTTTCGAAACCAATTTCAGTCGGCCCATCCACGAAGTAATGACGAGCGCACGATCGAAGCGCGGCGGACTGGTTACGGCCCCGCTCGGCACTACGCTGGAGCAAGCCCAGGCGATCCTTCAAGAGCACCGCATCGAAAAGCTACCGATTGTCGACAGAGACGACAAACTTCTCGGCCTGATTACGATAAAGGATATTCAAAAGGTACGTGAGTTCCCGAATGCCACGAAGGACTCACGGGGCCGACTGCGGTGCGGGGCAGCGATCGGCCCGCTGCGCGATCCCGTTGGCCGGACCGCCGCGCTCGTCGAGGCAGGCGTGGATATTATCGTAATTGATGCCGCACACGGACACGCCAAGGGAGTCTTGCATGCCCTGCGCTGCGTTAAGAGCGAGTTTCCGGACCTGCCTGTGATCGCCGGCAACGTCGCCACGGCTGAAGGCGCGGAAGACCTGATCGCGGCGGGAGCGGATGGATTGCGAATCGGGCTCGGCGCGGGCAGCATCTGCACGACGCGCATCGTGAGCGGCGTCGGTATCCCACAGCTTACGGCGATCATGGATTGCGCCCGCGCGGCAGCACGCAGGGGAATCCCGGTCATTGCGGACGGTGGAATCCGGTTCAGCGGAGATGCCGTCAAAGCGCTTGCGGCCGGCGCATCGGCGATTATGGTCGGCAATATGCTTGCGGGCACTCAGGAGGCGCCGGGCGAGGTGATCCTTTACCAGGGCCGCGCCTATAAAGATTACCGAGGAATGGGCAGCGAAGCCGCGATGAAGGAGGGATCGAGCGACCGCTACGGGCAGGCCAGCGGCGCGCGCTTCGTTCCGGAGGGTGTGGAAGGGCGCGTTCCGTACAAGGGAGCTCTCCACGATACTATCCATCAACTAATAGGCGGTATACGCTCCGGCATGGGGTACCTGGGCGCGCACACCCTGGCCGAGCTGAAGGATCGAGCGCGGTTCGTTAAGATCACGGGGGCCAGCCTTCGTGAAAGCCACGTTCACGATGTATGGATCACCAAGGAGCCCCCGAACTACTCCAGCGAGCACATGATGGGTGAAGTGTCCCACGACTGAGCGCGATCTGTCTTCCGGCGCGGCTGCCGTGGGGAGCGGGCGCGGCCGGATATGGCTGGCAGCTACCTGTCATTTGGCGCTCTTCCTTTTCGCCCTTTACTTCGGCGGGATAAGCGTCGTTCTGCCGTTTCTCGGCAAGGCGTTCCATCTCAGTACGGACGTGGAAGGGCAGCTTTTCCCCGCCGGTTTCGCCGGATTTGTTATCGGCGTTCTTCTCTGCGGATACCTCTCCGATCGGTGGGGCCGCAAAATAGTCCTCTTGATTGCGCTCGGGGTCTATGCCCTTGGCCTGGTATTGACTTCGCTTGTCCCGGTCTTTTCCCTGGTTCTCATGGCAGCAGCGCTGATAGGCGCAGGCAGCGGCACGATCGAAACCGTCGCAAGCGCGCTAGCAGCCGACCTCTTCCCCGAACGGCGGGCACTCCTCCTTAACTCCGTTCAGATCGCCTTCGGCGCAGGAGCGGCAATTGGGCCATTCTTCGCACATTTCATGCTGAGCCACGGCGCGAACTGGAGGGCGCTCTATATGGAGCTGGCAGTCGGTCAGCTTGCGCTGCTGATCCTTTTGGCGATACAGCGCGTGCCGCCAATTCCGGGGCTTGCAGAGTCTGTCGATATCGGAGCATTGATGAGTGTGCTGCGCCAGCCGGTTTTTCTAGCCCTCTGTCTCGCGCAGGGCCTGTATGTTGGGGCCGAAGTAGGATTCGCCGCTTGGATGCCGACCTACTTTCGCGATGCGCTGCCCGGCGGTATCGTGTGGGAAGGCATTGTAGTGACCATTTTCTGGGTCGCGATGACAATCGGCCGCGTGGCGGTCGGACCGCTTATCGGCCGCATCCCACTTCTCAAACTGGCCACTCTTCTATCGATCGGCGGCGCTGCGGGCGCCTTCCTGGCCACTTTATGGACGTCGCCATCGATCGTCATTGCCTGTGTCGCCTGGACCGGCCTCTGCTTTTCAGGAGTCTTCGGGTTGATCCTTGCCGAAGCAGGCGCTCGATATTCCAGGCTGGCAGGCTCTGCCTTCGGCGGCATTGTCGCTTCCGGCGGCATTGGCGGCGCGATCATTCCATGGACGATGGCTATGATATCCGGAACCACGCTCCATTGGCGCGGCGCTTTGCTGCTCATTCCAGCAGCAATAACCGGCGTCGCCATCGTGCTGTGGCTCGTCTCCAGAAAGCCTGAAGCAGCTAACTACTTCGGCGAGTAAGTCGCCAGGATAACGCCATCCCGAATAGGAACCAACGAGGCGATGAAGTCCGGGTCGGTGGTGAGCAGGCGAGTTACTTCGCGAACTCCGTTCGACGACGCAGATTGGTCCGCATGGTCGAAGACGGCCCCGTGCCACAGCATGTTGTCGATCATAAGTGCGCCACCCGCTCGCAGCTTCTCCTTGATGACCGGTATCGATGCCGGATAGCCGTCTTTATCGATGTCGTTGAACATCAGGTCGAACGGCCCCTCGGTATTTCGCAGCGTTTCAACAGCTTCTCCGACGTGATACTGGACGATATCATCGTAGCCAAGCCTGCCAAGGAATCCGCGCGCCTTCTGCGATAGGTCTTCGTGCCAGACCACGTGGTGCACCACGCCCCCACCGTTTTCGCGTACGGCCTTCGCAAACCATGCCGTGGAATAGCCATATCCGGAACCGAGCTCGAAAACACGCGTTGCGCCGGTCAAGCGGGCCACCTGATAGAGAAAATACCCGGCCGCCGCCCCGATTATGGGAAACTTGGTTTCACGCGCATATGCCTCCATCTCCTCCATGACCGGATCGCGCGGCGGAACAAGACCGTCCAGATAACCCGCCAATTCTGAGTGATACATAGGTTCAGACATACTGCCTCCTTGAAGTAGCTATGGTTCCTGGCTTACTTTTGCAATGATCGGCTCCTCCCGGCGGGGCAGCAGCAGATCGGAAAGGTACAGTGAGAAATAGTAGATCGAGAGTACATATATCGCGCCGAACGGCAGCGAGAGGGCGAGCCATAGAGTGTCTACATCGAACAAGTGCCGCATCGGAACGGCTATCGCCGCCGCGACCGGTATAAACAGCAAGAGTGATGCAACCAACACCGCCAGGTAAAACATGAAATAGAAGCAGCCCTCGCCTGAAGAGTGCGACTGCACCCTCCACCCGCGCATAACGGCTCTCGTCGGAAAATAGATCGAGAATACGTTTCCCAAGGAAAGGTTGAGAAGCAGCGCAAGCTCCATCCAGTAGAAAAGCAGCGCCGTCAATCCCAAATCCCGCGAAAGTACATAGACTATGGCAGTCATCGCGATGTTCAGACAGGAAAGCACCGTGAAGTGGAACACATTCTTTCCAAGTACAATCTGTCGCCGCGAAGCCGGGAAGAGAAACAGCGATCCGATGGCGCCGCCCTCCGTACCATAGATATTGAAGGTCAGCTTCATCTGCGAGAATGTCATCATCGCAGGCCCTATCCAGACCAGCCAGCCGGATTCGAGGCTCTCCGCGCCGGCGGAGTCGCCCGAATGCCCTCTGAGCGCCAGGAATATCGGCAATAGGAGCGGCCACAGCAAGTTAACAAGGACCATCTTATAGTAGGGGTCGCGGACGAGATAGCGGAACTCCTTATCGGCGATGGCACGAATCACGCGCGGCGTCCAGTCCGGCATTATCGACCATAACCTGCTGCCCTGAGATTTCGCCACAGTAAACGGGGTTTTGCTTTCCCTTTGGGCAGGCAAGACGGTCGGCACATTCGCGGGAGCGATTGCCGTCTCTCCGGAATAGATGCGCTGCAGCGTCCACCCTGCCAGCGCAAACGTCGCGTAGGCGATCACAGCCATTCCTGCGAGGAAGATGAGAGCCGCCGAATAGTCGCCACGATATGCCGCATAGATCGACCGGGCAGCCCAGCCGTGTGGCAGATAGCTGACCATATTCCACGTGGGACTATGAACGAACTCGCCCACTCTATCGTAGCGGGCCTGCCGGGCGACCACAAATCGCATATAGTAGAGAACCCAGACCAATGGAAGGAGGACAACCGCC
This sequence comes from Chthonomonadaceae bacterium, assembly GCA_043734985.1. GTDB lineage: Bacteria > Armatimonadota > Chthonomonadetes > Chthonomonadales > Chthonomonadaceae > DATGJU01. The sequence continues at coordinate 5,587 of JAYTEU010000117.1, read as the reverse complement.
GCGTCCCGGAACTTTCGGCTTTGGAACAGCCCTGCGCCGGCCATCAAGATTGCCTGGCTGAGCGCAAGCGTGTGCAGCAGAAACAGGGCGAGCGCCACGATCGAGATCATCGCCGCAATCGGCTCCCGCGTAAAACCGATGAGGATCGCCACGAACGTGGGAAGCAGCAGTACCGTGGGCCTGTCCATCAGCGAACCCGCAATCGTGCCTGCAAATATCTGCCGCATGGAAAGTGGATACACGAATAACTTGGAGATGTCGTACGAGTCGTTTAGTGAATATCCGAGGATAGGGATCACGATCCAGAAAGCGTAGATGATCAAGAGCGATCCACGCAGCCAATTCTCATTTTCCGGCGGCCCGGCATGGAAGAAATGATAGCCGAAGAATGCGGCGATTACAATTGCAATCGGAAGGAATACGAACAGAAGGAGCAGACCGCCAATCCACTCGGTCTTACTCCGTCGATAGCCACGCAGCAGGAGTTTCCACTTCAACCAGAACAACAGCCGAACATACTGCATTCGAAATCCTCAAAAAAAATTGATCGGTAATCTCACCGACACTAGAGCCAGTTGAGAGCCTCCGGCTCGGCCCGGGCGTCTACCAGGGTAAGGAAAACGTCCTCAAGCGATGAGATGCTGTCGGCGTGCGCCATGGTCCGCAGTTGGTCCAGCGTGCCTTCGCCCACGATCTTCCCATGATTGATGATGGCGACACGGGTACAAAGCCGCTCGATTACCTCCATGACATGCGAGGTAATGAAAATGGTAGCACCTCGCTCGATCAGGTGGAGCATTATGTTTCGGATGGCACGGACGGAGATCGGATCGATCCCGTTGAACGGTTCGTCGAGGAACAGCACTTTCGGCCTGTGTATCATCGCCGATGCAAGCGCCACCTTTTTGCGCATGCCCATCGAATAATCGACTATCAGCTTACGCCGGTCCTCGGTCAGTTCCATCAACTCAAGCAGGCTTTCGGCGCGGGCGTACGTCTCGTCACGCTCCAGCCCGTACATCTGCCCGGAAAACACCAAAAACTCCTCGCCTGTTAGGCGTTCATAGAGGTTCGTCTCTTCCGGAAGGACGCCGATTCGCCGCTTCACTCCCAGCGGATCGGCCATAAGATCGACTCCGGCGACCTCGATTCGCCCCGCATCGGGACGTAGCAGGCCGCACAGCATACGGATAGTCGTCGATTTTCCGGCTCCGTTCGGACCAAGGAACCCGAAAAACTCACCCTGTCCGACTCGGAGCGAGACACTCTCGACCGCTGTCTTCTTGCCAAATCGCTTGCTCAGGCCCTCGGCGACTATGCTGTACACGACAGGAATCGATTCTTTGGTAAGCGTCGCGCCCAAATCGGGCTCCGAAACCGTGATGGCAGGCGCGAAAGTGACGCCGGATTGCATGTCGATCAGAGGCTCGTCGGCGGGCGATGGTATCGATGATCCAGGTTCAGTCTCCGAGTCATTCGTAGCAGCGCCGAGGGAGGGTGGCGCACTTACGTCCGAGGGTATTGCTGTCACGGCGCTATTTGGCGAACTAGCAGCCTCGTGATTTACTTCGAATTCCATACAGGGGACTTCTCCTCTTCCAAGTGCATTATGACATACTGCCGACAAAACCTTAGAGAGTGCGCAAAAAGCGCGGAATACGCCCCCTAACCCCCAATTCTGGGGTAACCGGCTGCCGTAAGGCGCAACAACTCCCCCAAAATTGCGGGTGCCCTCTGGGCGTGGGGGCGCTTGCTGTAGACACTTTTAGACGGCAGAAACCACTGGGAGAATGATTCAGCGATCCAGTCGGATATGTAGTGGTCCCCAGCCGAGCCGGTCAAGCGCCGTACTGCGCCGTTTCAGCACCTGTCTGAGCCGCCTCCTCACCGACCCAGAACGGCTCTTAATCTTGCAGTGAAATGCCTGTTACTCTCTCGCGAAACCGTATGCTATAATGGGACGGCATGAGAAGAAAGCAAGATTACAATCTCCGCCCCCCATCCTTCCCCGGTCCATCACTTTCTCTGGCACTGCTGGCGCTCTTGGCTTCCGGCGGCGCTTGCGAGGCGCAGGTCCCGACTCCCTCCACGCCGCCTGCCGCGACTTCGAGCAATAACACGCAGACAAGCCAGTCTCCCACGCAGCCAAGTCCAACGGGGACTCCAGCTCAAGCCGACACCGCGAAAGCGCCGTCGCCCAGTGTACCGTCGCCTTCAAACGAAGCGCGCCCCGGCGGAACTTCCGCTGTGGTTCCCGGCCTGAACTTCTCTTCGGACAGCGACATCAAGTTCGATGCGTCGGGAAACTTCTTCGCCTCCGGCAACGTCGCCGTTAGGTACGGCAATACGCTCATCAATTCAGACCGCGTCGAAGGCAGCATTTCGCGCGAGATCGTATTCAGCGGCAACGCGAAGATCGACACTCAGGGCGCCACGTCCTACGCGGATGCGATCCACGTATTCCCCGGGAGCCGGTCGTTCCGTCTGATCAATCCCCGCGGCGTCCTCCTCCCGGAATTCCTGCGCGAACGGATTACGGAGCCGCTGTACGTTTCCGGCGGAGAGTTCGCCGGGACTACCAATGGATACTTCTTCGCGGAGCAGTTCATTGCGACGACCTGCCGCGAACATTTTCACCACTATGAATTCAGAATCGGAGACGCCGAGCTCTTTCCGCAAGAGAAGCTGGTTCTGCATAAAGTCGCGATCTACTTCTTTGGCGTTAAAATCATCACGCTCCCCTATCTAGTGATTCCCTTGAACGTAAATCCGCGATTTAAGCGCCCGCGCACGGACTATTTACCGGAGTTCGGCCAGAACGCGATCGAGGGCTACTACGCAAGGATCCCCTACAGTTTCGCGGAAGGGGCCGTCGCGGCAACGTTTTTGCGACTTGATATCACGCAGAAAAAGGGCGAGGGCTACCGGTTCGAGCAGGAGTACCTTGCCGGCAAACAGACGAGCGCGTTCAATACCTCCTTCGCGGGACAGCAGAGCGGCGGCTTTACCGGAGCGACCAGTGGAACGATCGCCACGGCCTATGGCTACGGCAATACCGGCAGGCTGCCCAATTTCGGAACGGGCCTCGGCCCTCAGAACGGCGGACTCTTAACGCTGCAGGGATACTTCGCGGAGGGCTTTGACCGCGATTTCAACGCGAGCTACCGGCACCAGCAGGGCATTGGCGGCAATAACAGGTTCGCAATCAGTACGGAGATACAGCGCAACAGCAGCTTGATCGGCAGCAGCCAGTCAAACCAGACTTCACGTTTCAACTTCAATCACAATGACCCGGCGCATGGAGTGACGACAGACCTAACACTCGGGATCAATTCGAATTCTTCTGGTTTCTCAGGCAGTCAATTCAACTCCAGCCAGCTGACAGGTGGATATCACCAAGCGTTCGAATTTGGCGCGAATGGCGCGAACCGGAATTCGTTGAACTATAGTTTTGACTTATCGCGGACGACATCCGATTCCGCTATATCCGGCTCCACGACGTCGAACCGATCCGCACGCCTGGACTCGCAGTTCCAATATCAGCATTCTTCCCGCGACTATAGCCTCTCTTTGCAGGCTAACAAGACCACTCCGATCGGTGTTCAGTCGGACAATTCCGCGTTTGGAACGCTGGAGCGATTGCCGGAGCTTCTGCTTTCCACGGACACCTACAATTTCAAGGGTGGCTTTCTTCACCGTCTTCCAGTACGTTTCGATTTTGGCATTGGACGCTACTCCGAGCCATCGCACAATTTCGAGAACGACCGCGCGGTTCTCGGCTTCACAGTCCAGCCCGTGACTATCATGAAGGGGAGAACCGAGCTTGTGACCGGCGGCGGTTACGAGCAGCGCGTATACAGCGATGGCGCCGCCCAGTACCTAATTCGCAACCAAACGCAATTGAGGCAGCACATCTTCGGGCGATCCGGGTTCGATCTTCGATACGACTACTCTCAGCCCGAAGGCGGAACGCCGTTCCAATTCGATACGTTTGGCCGCTCGCACAGTATAACGGCTGAGGGAGGCTATCTTGACGACAAGCACTTTCAACTGACCGCGCGCGTGGGCTACGATTTCCTTGGGACATCGAGTCTTCGCCCATTCCAATCCTTGACTACTCGCATGATGTGGCGTCCGACTTCGAGCTTTCGGTTCGATCTTTTGAGCACGTACGACCCGAACACCGGCAAGCTCTTTTCCATTACAAACCGCACCGCGATAAGGTCAAACAGTGATTTTGCGATCGACCTAATCACGCGGATCGACCCACAACAAAAAGGAATACGCCGCAAATTCAGCCAGATCAACTTGCAGTTCCAGTCGCCAGTCGGCCGTACATGGAAGCTCTATGGACTGCTTCGCTACAACGGGGCGACCAGTAAGTTCGAGAGCATCAATGTCCAGGCAGTTCACGAATGGGACTGTCTGGAGGCGAGCGTAACCTACACCGAAAACCCCTTCGCATTTCGGAGCGATCGCCAAATCTTCCTGACACTTCGGATAAAGGGTCTGCCCTTTTCCAGAAGCTTCGCCCGCGGCCCCGCCGGAGAAACCCTCGGCGTCGGGCTTGGCGAATTTAATTAGACTTAGTTTGACCGCCGCTTGACCGGCGTACTCAGGTCTGTGTCCTCGCCGAAATACGCCGACTGACTGCTCCTCAAGGCGCTCCCTGGCATTCCACCTACTATCTGTACCGGTTTTCCGCCTCCCAATTCGTTAACCATCATTCTTACTGATACGTCCCACCCCGTCCTCGCGATACAACATACATACGCTGACTCGCCTTGTCCATAGTGGAGGGGTTCGCAGTTTATGCCTGGACGGTCGAGAGGGACTAACCATTGGGAGTAGGGGGCTTAATTGTAATATCGATCCTTGTTCTCCTCGTCCTGGTACGGCAGGTTGCTACGAACCATGAAAATGCCCGGCTCTATCGGTCACTGCGCGACGCATATGACGCTATGGAGGAGAAAAACCGGCAGGCTGTCGATCATACCGCGCAGCTCGAGCAGTTCAACGATGAATTGGAGGCGGTCCAGTCAGAGCTGATACGAAGTAACCGCGAGCTGTCGGAATCCAAGGCGATTTGGGAGCGCCTGGCTGTTACAGACACGATGACCGAACTCGCTAACAGACGGGCGTTCATGGAGCGCTTACGCGAGGAGATTGCGCGCGCTCAGAGGTACAGTTACCCTTTTCTAATGCTGATGCTGGATGTTGACGACTTTAAGGGATATAACGACACATTCGGACATCCCGCCGGGGATTTTGTACTTCGTGAAATCGCCGAAGTCATGCGGGAGACGGTGCGCGAGGGCGATCTCGTCGCTCGGTACGGCGGCGAAGAGTTCGCCGCGCTGCTGCCGCAAACCGACTCACAGCAGGGACGCGTTGTCGCCGAGCGAATTCGCGATGCGGTGGAGCGCCATGCCTTTCCGAAGCGCCGCATTTCGGTGAGCATCGGAGCCGCCGAGTTCGAGCTTGACGGCGCAGATGCAGAATCCATTATCGACAGCTCCGACCGGGCGCTATTCGTAGCAAAACGCTCAGGTCGCAACCGGGTCGTGTTTATCCAGGATGTACTGCC
>JAYTEU010000116.1:0-3596 GCA_043734985.1 Chthonomonadaceae bacterium | reverse complement strand
CTGATGACCGTGGAGGATCTGGCCGAATCCGGCGACTACGACGTATCGCAAGTGGCCGCAGCCGCGCTTCAGCTTCTGTGGCAGGCGCAAAAAGGCGCGGGCGAGTACGATGTGGCCGAAGCCAACGTCGAATCCGAGCGCACGGAAGCCGGAATGACCAGACTGTTCGTGCAGATCGGTCGGCAGGACGGCATCCGCCCGGGCGATATCGTCGGCGCGATCGCGAACGAAGCCGGAGTGCCGGGCAACGCGATCGGCGCAATCGACATCATGGACCGCAGCACGTTCGTCGAGGTCCCCGAAGCCGACGCGGCGCGCGTGATCGAGGCGCTATCGCGAACGAAGCTCCGCGGAAAGCGCGTCTTCGTGGAGATCGCCCGTCCCAAGCGCGACGAGCCGTTCGACGACCCTCGCGGCGGGCGAGACGGCGGCCAGTTCGGCGGGCGCCCCGGCTACGGCGGCCCCGGCCCCAACCGCGGCCGGCCCGATGGCGACCGGCCATGGCGTCCTGCGCCTCCCGGCAACAGGCCGCCTCCGCGGCGGTACTGAGCGGGCGCGTTTCTAATAAGTTAAGCCGAATGTTTGCATCAACGCGGGGTTGTCCGAGAGACCCCGGTCTAAGTTTACGAAGTCCGCGTTCGCGGACTAGAAGCGCAACCCGCGCAGGCGGGTTTTGTAAACTTAGACCGGCAATTCATTGCCGCGCGCCAATGCCATTATCTTAAACGTCTAGGGGTAAACCCGTCGCCCGCTACTAACCCAATCGGAGGAACATCGGCATGTCGCGCTCATCGGTGAGACGATTGGTGAGACGGTTGGCGGCGTCGTTGGTTTGGGCCGCTGCGCTGGCGGCGTACATGCACGGTCCGGTTTTCGCGGCGGAGCGGCATCTGCTGTATGTGGCGGAGCCTGGAATCCGTAACTATGTGGAGTCGGGCGGTGTCGGGATTATCGTGTTCGATATGGATCACGGCCACCGCTTCCTCCGGCGCATCCCCACGCTGGATACGGTCGAAGGCAAAGCCCCGGAAGCGGTCAAGGGCATCTGTGCGTGCGCCAAAACGCGCCGTATCTATGTCAGCACTACGGAGCGGCTGATCTGCCTGGACCTTGATACGGAGCGCGTGCTCTGGAACCGCGCGTTCCAGGGGGGCTGCGACCGGATGGCGATCTCGCCAGACGGGAAGATCCTCTACCTGCCGTCGCTCGAAGGCCCCGTCTGGCACGTTGTCGATGGTCTTACTGGGAATGAGACCCATACCGTCCGCCCCGATTCCGGTTCCCACAACACGGTGATCGGCCTGGACGGCAGGCACGCCTACCTCGCTGGTCTGAAGTCGCGGCTCCTGAGCGTTACCGACACGGTGACGCACACCGTAGCCAGGACGGTCGGGCCGTTCAGCAATGTCATCCGGCCGTTCACGATCAATCGCGCGCAGACGCTCTGTTTCGTCAATGTAAACGACCGCCTCGGCTTCGAAGTGGGCGACATCGCCTCCGGCAAAGTGCTCTATCAGGTCGATGTGCCGCACGGCGTGAAGGGCGAAGTCAAGCGCCACGGCTGCCCAAGCCATGGAATCGGGCTCACCCCCGACGAGAAACAGCTCTGGCTGAGCGACGGGCACAACAGCCTGATGCACGTCTTCGACGCCACGAAAATGCCTCCCGTCTGGGTGGCCTCCATCCCCGTACGCGATCAGCCGGGCTGGATCACCTTCAGCCTGGATGGCCGCTGCGCCTACCCCTCCACGGGCGAGGTGATCGACGTGAAGACGCGGGCAATTCTCGCGAAATTGACCGACGAGCAGGGCCGAGCCGTTCAGAGCGAGAAGATGGTAGAGATCGACTTCGACGGCGACAAACCCATCCGCTCCGGCGATCAGTTCGGCCTCGGGCGCAAGAAGTAGAGTCCGCAAACCCACATTTTCAGGACAAACCCATGATCGTTCCCAATCGGGATCAGTTCGCCGAGCGCGCAAGGCAGGGCAATCTCATACCGGTCTACCGCGAGATACTGGCGGACCGTCTTACGCCCGTATCGGCCTTCGAGCGGTTGGTAGCCACTGAACCGCCGGACAGCAACGGCAACGCGTTCCTGCTGGAGAGCGTCTCCGGCGGCGAGCGTATCGGCCGATACTCGATCCTCGGCAGCAACCCCTCGCTGATCTTCCGCAGCAAAGGCCCACTCGCGGAGATCTGGGAAGCCGGAGAGACGCGCGAAATTACGTACGGCGAAGGCGAAGACCCGCTGACGATCGTGAAGGCGCTGCTGGAGCGCTATCAGTACGTTCCGACCCCGGACCTGCCGCGCTTTTCGGGAGGTGCGGTCGGGTTCCTTGGATACGACGTTGTTCGCTTTTTCGAGAGACTGCCCGATACGAACCCAGACGATCTCAAGGTGGACGACGCCTGTCTCCTGTTTACAGATACACTCCTCATCTTCGACCATGTGCGCCACCGCGTGAAAATACTCTGCAACGCCCACGTCACCGGCGACCCGAACGCCGCGTACGATCTGGCGCTGGAGAAGATCGAGGCGCTCCTCATCCGCCTTCGTACGCCCGTGCCCGAGACCCCGCCTGCTCCCCGTGAACCTCAACCCATAACCGTGGAGCCTCTGTGGTCCCGGTCGGAATACGAGGCGGCGGTCGAGCGGTGCCGTCAGTACATCCTCGCGGGCGACGCCTTCCAGATCGTGCTCTCGCAGCGGTTCAAAGTCGAGTTCGGCGCGCCGCCCTTCGATCTGTACCGCGCCCTGAGATCGGTGAACCCCTCGCCCTACATGTACTACCTCTCCATGGGCGAGCGGAAGATCATCGGCACGTCGCCCGAGATCCTGGTATCCGTGGAGAAGCGAACGGCCCGCCTGCGCCCCATCGCCGGTACGAGGCCACGCGGGAGCGACGAAGCGGAGGATTGCCGCCTGGAGACGGAGCTGCTCGCGGACGAGAAGGAGCGCGCCGAGCACATCATGCTGGTGGACCTCAGCCGCAACGATCTGGGCCGCGTCTGCGAATACGGCACCGTCCAGGTCAACGAGCTGATGATCATCGAGCGCTACTCCCACGTAATGCACATCGTCTCGGATGTCACCGGGAAGCTTCGGCCGGAGAGGGATGTGTTCGATGTCCTGCGCGCGTGCTTCCCCCACGGCACCGTGTCCGGAGCGCCGAAGGTGCGCGCCATGGAGATCATCGACGAGCAGGAGGCCACGCGGCGCGGGTTCTACGCCGGCTCGGTGGGATACTTCAGCTACTCCGGCGACATGGACATGGCGATCGCCATCCGCACGATGATGGTGGACGGCAGTACGGCCTACCTTCAAGCAGGCGGCGGGCTCGTCGCCGACTCGTTGCCTGCCAACGAGTACATGGAGTGCGTAAACAAGGCCCGCGCTCTCGTCAGCGCCATCGAGCTCGCGGAAACCGGGCTGGAGTAGCGCCTTTAGCACGCTTGGCCGGCCGGTACTGGAGCGAACCGGCGCGAATAAGCAGATGGCCATCGCCTTCGCGGGCTATCGCGCGCTCGGCGATCGCTTCCCGACCCAGAAGGCGACGTTCGACGCCCAGATGACCACGCAGGGGTACGATGTGGCG
>JAYTEU010000115.1:0-11845 GCA_043734985.1 Chthonomonadaceae bacterium | reverse complement strand
ACACGAATCGCCCTGAGCGGCTGGCCGAAGGACGACTCGCTGTTCGACGGTGTAAATGCAGTCTTCCTCTACATGGATGGCGGCACGCGCCACTACGCGCTCCAGGACGATCGTCCCGCGAAGCTGGCCGCCCTGATGGCAAAAGGCGTGGGGCTGGGTTGCTGCCACTACGCGGTCGAGATCCCGGATGGCGCGGATGCGAAGCGATTCCAAAGCTGGATCGGTGGCACCTACGAGACCAACTACTCCTGCAATCCGGTATGGACTCCTGCCTTTTCCGACCTGCCCAAACACCCCATAACGCGCGGGGTCAAACCGTTCAGCGTCGAGGACGAGTGGTATTTCAACATGCGCTTCCGAGACGACGGCGCACGAGTAACCCCGATATTGACTGCCGCGCCATCCGACAAGGTGCGCAAGGGGCCGTACGTTTCGCCACGAGGACCCTACGACCATATCATTGCCGCGACCGGCCGCAAAGAGTCGATGATGTGGGCCACGGAGCGCCCCGACGGCGGTCGGGGCTTCGGGTTTACCGGTGCGCACTACCACCGGAACTGGGCAAACGACGACTTCCGCAAGGTAGTCCTAAACGCGCTCCTCTGGATCGCGAACCACGACGTCCCCAAATCCGGCGTAGAATCCAAAGTCACGGAAGACGACATGAAACGCGGCCTATACGCAGGCTAACCTGCCCGGCACCATGACATACCGACCCTAGGCGCAAAAGCATCGGCACTTATCCGACTGCCGATTGCCGATTGCCGACTGCCGACTGCCGATTGCCGATTGCCGATTGCCCGAGAGGTTACTCCATGACACCCGATTTCCTGGCAAAATCTCTCGGCGATCGGGCGCGCATTGGCGCGGACGGCGCGGCGCGGCTCCTCGATGAAGGCCGACAGTGGGATCTCGCGCCAGTCCTTCAAAGCGGTGGGTCTCTTATCTTTCCGCATGCGACGATCGATGTCTGCGGTCGTCAGATCGCTGCTGTTGTGCATGCCTGCCTGGACTGCGGCGCGCCCAGTGTGGTGGCGCTAGGTGTCCTGCACGCCCGTACCCCGGAGCTTGCGCAGGCTCGAGCGCGCGTGGCTGGGGGCGGAGACTGCACCCAGGAGCCAATGCACGGTATTCAAGGACCGGACTTTCCGGGCCGCGAAGACTGGAAATCGGAGTTCTCGCTCTCGCACTTTCAGTTCCTCTGGGATGAGGAGCTGAAGCGCCGAGGCGATTCCGGGCCGACGCTTTCCGCTTGCTATCCGTTTCTCGCGGGTGGCAGACCCGAGCTTCTTCCCGGCATAGAGCGCTTGCGCGCGTTGTGCCGCGATTCCGTGATAGTTGCTACTATGGATGCATATCATCACGGAATCGGGTACGGTGATATGCCCGATGCCGCGCGATTTCCGGAGAACGGCGGCCTGGAAATGGCCCGCAACGAAATCGCGGCGGGTTTCAACCTGCTGCGCAGTGCGGACTACCGGCGATACGATCAGCATTGTGTCCGAACGAAGAGCGACGGGCGCGACGTCGGACAGGCGCTGCGCCTCCTCAAAGGGCCACTCGATTTCGAACTTTTAGATCTTGTGGCCGACGACATGGCGCGAGTCTATGGGAAGCCCGCGCCGACCTGGGTTGCATGCGCGCTGATCGCATTGCATCCCGGCAGCCGTCGAAACATCGAAAGGTAGTAACGGATTGCCGCTTTTTCCGGACTTTCAGCGTGTATACGAACTGACCGACCTGGTTCCGGCTGCTGAAACGGTCTGGGTGCTGCTTCAGGGGCACTGCGTCCTAATGTTGGCGGATGGCAGCGCACGTCTGCCGCGAGGCGAGGATCCACTGCCACATGCGGCGCGCCTGGGGAGCCAAATCGTTCTGGGGCGGCTGGCGGGCAGCGACTACGTCCTGGCGGAAATTGCAGAGGATGCGGCGCTGGACGAGGTATGGGAGGCTGCCGATCTGCGCGGACTCTATGGCCGGATACCGGAGGTCGAGTGGTTCATCGCGGGATATGCCTCACAGGTAGTCCATTGGCAGCGGACGAGCGAGTACTGTCCCGTCTGCGCGTCACCAATGGGTTCTCCCGGTCAGGAATGGCGGCGAATCTGCACGAACTGTGGGCACGAGCGCTATCCTATTGTCAGCCCGGCCGTCCTCGCACTCGTACACGACGGCGACCACGTTTTATTGGCGCACAAGCCCGGCTGGGGCAAGCGGCGCAGCATTCTTGCGGGCTTCACACTTCCCGGCGAATCGCTGGAAGAGTGCGTTCACCGCGAGGTACTGGAAGAGGCCGGTGTGCGCGTTCAAGATTTATCCTACTTCGGCAGCCAGCCGTGGCCATTTCCCCAGCAGCTTATGATCGGTTTCTTTGGCCGGTACATGTCGGGAGATATTGTGATCGATGCCGACGAGTTAGCAGGCGCGGACTGGTACAATTATGATGCGCTGCCCGCATTACCGCCGCCGCTAAGCCTCTCGCGGCAAATGATCGATGCCTGGGCGCGAAGCCGCCAAGCCTAAGTAGCCCTGCATAGAAAGCTCGTAGATCCTGCAGCAGCGTATTCTGCCCCGCACCCAGAGCTAGCCATCGGGCGGGCCAGATCCTAAGGTGAATGAACAGTAGAAGCACGACGGCGTGTTCATTATGAGGGTACCCGGGATTTTGGCCGCGGGCCCTAGCGAAGCCGCTCACGGCGTCGAACCAGGGTAACTACGGAGGAAATATGCATAGCCGCTTAGTCTGCTTCGTTCCTACCCAAGGACTGCAGGTGTTCCGCCCGTCGATACTTCGCCTTGCACAATTCAACCTATAAAGTCTAAGGTTTTGGAGAGACCCGCTCTTGACTAGTAAACCAGATATTACGAATGCTGCGGTAACACCGGAAGTTACCCGCCGAGATTTCATCAAGCGCACGGCCGGATCGGCGCTCGCGCTGCCCACGATCGTACCTGCTTCGGTATTCGGAAAAGGCGCGCCGTCCAATCGACTCAACGTCGGCATCATTGGCCTTGGCGCGCAGGGTCGGCGCATGCTCCGTACTCTGATGGCGCTGAACGTCAATGTTGTGGCGTTGTGTGACGTTGACAGTCGCCAATTGGTGCAGGCCAGGCGCGAATTCGGGTTGCCACGCGCCACGCGATACACGGATTATCGGCAAATGCTGCGCAATGATAGGTCGATTAAGGCCGTCGTGATAGCGACACCGGATCACTGGCATATGCACCTTTGCCGCGCGGCGATCTTGGCCGGCAAGCACGTCTATTGCGAGAAGCCGCTGGCTCACTCCGTCGCGGAGGCTCGGCTGCTGGGCGACCTGGCTCGCAACTCAAAAGTAGTCACTCAAATGGGAAACCAGGGGAGCGCCTCCGATGCTTTTCGTCGGTGCGTCGAGGTCATCGAGGCAGGAGTTCTAGGTCAGATCCCGGAGGTCCATGCCTACATTCCGGGTGGACGGTTCCCGCGCGGAATCAACCGGCCGAAGGGTGGATCGGGCGCCCCGAGCGGCCTGAACTGGGATTTTTGGGTCGGTCCGGCCGCCTCTCAGCCCTATCACGAACACCTGTACCATCCCTTCGATTGGCGCGGCTGGTACAGTTTTGGAAGTGGGCAGCTTGGAGATTTCGGTTGTCACGCGCTTAACCTGCCGGTGCGGTCGCTGTACCTGGGATATCCGGATCGCATAGAGGTCTCCGGGACCGGCTTCGGAATGGAAAGCTACTTCGTCAGTGGCAAGGTTTCGATGCACTTTCCTCGGCGTGCCAAGCTTGCGGCAACGACTCTGAACTGGTACGACGAGGTTAACCCTCCCACCAGCATATTTAAGGACGTCATAGAATTCTATGGAGAAGTGCCAAGCGGCGTGCTCATGATCGGCGAAGATGGGGCGATTTTCACGGGGCCGCACAACATGAACGGCATACTGAAGCTCAACGGCGACAAGCAGTTCAAACCGATATTGACTCACGAGGGTGTAAAGAGACTCGGGCATGGCCTGCCGCGCGTGCGCAGCCATCAGGAGGAGTGGGTCGAAGCCTGCAAGGGCCACGGTTCAACCTATTCGCATTTCGCGTCCGGCGGCCACCTTACAGAGATAGTACAGGCCGGGGTCCTCGCGCTCAGGCTTGGTGTAAGCATCGATTGGGATGGGCAGAACATGCGCGTGCCCGATATGCCTGCCGCTGACACCCTGATTCGCCCCGACTATCGGACCCGCTACAACGCTTGACATTTCCTTTGCGAGGATCGGGAATTTTGCATTTGTGCAGAAATATCAAGAACCTGTTCAATTTCGACCCGCCCGTCACGGAGGCGGAAATACGCGCTGCTTCTGTCCAATTCGTCCGGAAGATCAGCGGCTGCAACAAGCCTTCCAGGGCGAATGAAGCCGCGTTCAACCTGGCGATTGATGAAGTCGCTGCCGTTTCCGCGCGCCTGCTTGCATCGCTGGAATCCGCCGCATCGCCGAAGAGCCGCGAGGAGGAGGCCGCCAAGGCGCATGAGCGTGGCGTGCTGCGGATGCGCAAGGAAGCGGTTCGATAGAAACGAATCGAAGTAGACTTCTCCAAATCGGGCTTAAGGATGGCGGATGAACGGTTACGTGGCGCTGCGCGACGTCGAGCAGGAAGACCTGCCTGTCTTTTTTCACCACCAGACGGACCCCGAGGCGAACGCGATGGCCGCGTTTACGGCGCCGGACCCAACAGACCGGCAGGCATTTATGGCCCACTGTGCAAAAATCCTGGCCGACGCGAATATCCTGATGCAGACGGTCCTGCTCGACGGCCGCGTCGCGGGCAACATCGTGAGCTTCATGTCAGACGGACAGCGCGAGATCGGATACTGGATCGGCACGGAGTATTGGGGCAGGGGAGTGGCGTCTGCGGCTCTCGCTGCTTTTCTCAGACGCGAAACGAGGAGGCCCCTGCTCGCATATGCCGCAAAAGACAATGCCGCCTCGATCCGGGTGCTGCTCAAGTGCGGCTTCATACTTTGCCGCGAAGCAAGATCGTACTCCAATGCGCGTGCGATGGTGGTCGACGAAGTGGTTATGACACTAGGTCCTCAACCACAAATAGATACGGGATCGCCGAGCGAAACGCCCTCGCTTAATGGACCAAATTAACGTGAAGAAGTTACATCGCGTACCGGTAGATAGCTGACAGGCGGATGCGAGTAAACCTGGCCGGCACGTTCAAAGGGAATGGCGAGCATGCATAACGATTTCTGTTTCTGAAAAAAGCAGGCGGCAGGGAGTGAATCTCCGGCCGCTCCGCGGAATTGTGGAGACACGCTATTGTCCGATTTTGCTCCGACGCCTCTAATTCGCCTGGGGAGTATGTTCCCCGACCGGGCCGTATTCGGGAAGTGCGAGTTCTTGGCGCCGTCCGGATGTTTCAAGATCCGGGGCGCTAACTATCTGTTGGAGCGATTGCAGCGCGAGGGACGGACCCGGCGCTTGGTGGTGCCTTCCATGGGCAACACAGCCCTTGGAGCCGCCGTTGCCGCAAAGGCGTTCGGCTTCACCATGACAGGCGTTGTGCCGGAGAATATCGCACGGGACAAAGATGAAAAGCTTCAAGCTCTGGGTGTCGAGCTGATCAAACTCTCCGGCGGCGGAAGCGAACTATTGCTGCGAGCAAAAGAGATCGCGCGCGAGACAGGCGGATACTTCGTTCACCCGCACCTGGATCCCAACTGGACCAACGGCTACCAGGCGATTGCCGAAGAGATTCTCCGGGCGCTTCCGGGCTGTCGATCGCTGGTCTTTCCTGTTGGTGGCGGTGGACTGCTGCTCGGGCTGGTGGCTGCCATGGAAAGCAGCCCCTCTTCACTGCGGCTCGTAGGTTGTGAGCCGCACAGCTACCCGAAGTACGCCAGCTTCGATCACGCTCGCACCGCCACGATAGCGGACGGCCTGCGTCTGGAAACTCCGCATCCGCAGGTCCAGGAAGCGATTGCACAGACTGGGATGGAGATAAGGCTTGTTTCCGAAGCCGGCATCCGCAATGCCCTCAACGACCTGTTCGAGACACAGGCGCTTGTGGTCGAGCCATCCAGCGCGGTCCCGCTTGCCTGCCTCCAAACCGATCTATCCGGCCTGGACGAGCCAATCTGCGTCATCCTTACCGGAGCGAATATCGCAGCGGACGATCACCGTCGACTCCTGGCCGAGAGCCGCCAGGGCGCGCCGCAATGACCGTCTATTTCGCGTTTCTGAGAGCCCTAAACGTAGGCGGCCACACGGTAAAAATGGACACGTTACGGGAATGCTTCGAGGCGGTTGGGCTTGACAACGTCGGTACGTTCATCGCGAGCGGAAACGTGATCTTCGAGTCGCCGCAATCGGATGTCGCCGCACTGTGTTCAACACTCGAGGCAAAACTGCTGGATCGACTAGGGTATCCGGTCGCAACGTTCATCCGAACGGCAGCGGAACTGCGTTCGATTGCAAGCCGAGCCGATGTGCTTCACGAAGGACTGAAGGCCGATGCGAGTTCGTGCTATGTGGTATTTCTCGAGACGCCGCCTGCCTCTGTCGAAGTGATTCTGTCACTTGGGAGTATACTGGACGAATTTCATGTCAACGACCGCGAAGTGTATTGGCTCTGCCGTGGAAAGATCAGCGAATCGCCGGTCTTCATCCGTGGATTACTGGAAAAGGCAACGGGCGTACCCGGTACCTCGCGGAATATCAAAACTATCAAGCGGCTTCTGGACAAGTTCGATGGCGAACCGAGACAGCGGCAGTTGTGAGACGAGTATTGTCGCCCCTAGATTCCGTTTCCATCGCTCTAGGGATGGGTAGCTGTAGGGTGACAGTGGCAGTTGTAAGACGAGTATTGTCGCCCCGCTGCCCCAGACTTTTGAATGTAACTGCCAAACCGCGCTAAAGCCGTCTACGCGACATTCGGAGTTAGCGGCTCGGCGTCGTCCTTGAGGCCAAGCACTTCATAGATATCGACTGCCTCCGTGCGACCCCGAACCGCGACTTTATCGACCCAGCGCGCCTCAACAAAGTGTTCGATATGGCGGAAAGTCTGCTCGCTCACCAGTATACCGGTGCCGTAATCCTTGTTCAGTCCCTCCAGCCGGGACGCGAGGTTGACGGTATCCCCAATCGCCGCGTACTCCACCCGAATGTCGGAGCCTATGTTTCCCACTATGACGTCGCCTGTATTTATGCCGATGCCAATCTTGAAACCAACTTGTCCACTATTCGCCCACTCCGTCTCGAGGCGCTTCGCCGCAACTTGCATATCGATCGCCGCGCGTATGGCTCGCTCCTCATCGTTACCCATGTTCACGGGAGCGCCAAAAACGGCCATGATCGCGTCACCGATGAATTTGTCCAGCGTTCCGTCGTACTGGAAGACTATCTCCACCATCACCTTTAGGTACTCGTTCAGCCGGCGGACAACCTCTTCAGGCTCAAGCGTTTCGGACATCGCCGTAAACCCGCGAATGTCCGAAAATAGTATCGAAGCTTTGCGGCGCTCGCCCTGCCAGAAATCCCGGTTCGGATTAGCCAGGATGGTATCGGCGATCTGGCGGCTGACGTACCGTTCGAACTGCCGCTTGTATAGATCCCTCTGACGCAGTCCGGCCGTCATCTGGTTGAATGCCACGCCAAGCTGCCCGACTTCGTCGCTGCTCAATACCGGAACTTCATAGGTGAGATCGCCGTCCGCCACGTTGCGTGTCGCGGAGACAAGTGCGTCGATGGGACGTGTAAGCTGTACGGCGACGAGGGCGCTTCCGACAATCACGACGATCAGGCCGGCGGAGACGCATACGAAGGCCGTTTGAAGCAGCTCATTCTTAAGCTCTTTCACGGCGCGCGGCGGAGCGTCTGCTCCCACGATGCCGATGATTTTGCCGGAAGAATCCTTGATCGGCACGGCGACCGACATCAATTCGCCCCACATAGGATAGGATTTTAGATCTCTATCCGCCTGGGGCTTCCCGGTTAGGTAGCACCTTAAGATAACATCATCCGCCGCAAATTTTTCGATTGACCCGAGCGCCGAGAAGTCCGGGTTCTTAGTCCCGTCCGGCAGGAATTCAACCTGGGAATCCACGATATAGCGCCAGGTGCCGGGCGTGTCGGTCGGGGCCATAGTATAAAGATAGCGAAGGGGTACGTTGCTCGTCTCCGCAACGCGACGCAAGGAGACAAGCTGCGCTCGGATCGCGGCATAATCCTTGCCGGGCATCTGGTCAGGCGTGAGAAGGGACTGAAATTTGTTGCGGTCGATGTCAGCGGCGGCAGTATTGGACAACACGATAAGGCTCTGGCCAAACTGGTCGATCAAGTGATGAACATTGTTGTTGTAACTCATGCCGATCGCCAGAAGCGTGCTTACCAGCACGATGCTGCCAAAAAACAGCGCGAGCTTATCGCGAAACCGCAAGTGTCGGCGTGCCGAAGCTAAATTAGGGGGAGCCATAATTCACAACTTTGACAGGTCCGGCTGCTGATGCTTATACGAGAAAGTCGTTGCGTCCTGAAGGGTCTTCGCGACCGCCAGAAGCCTGTCCTCCTGGTAGTGACGGCCTATGAGCGAAATGCTCAGGTTCTGCCCCTTATCGCTTATGCCGTTGGGAATCAGGACTTGCGGATGGCCGGTCGCATTGGTCAGCGTGAGCGAGTAACCGCCGATTCCTCCCGCGATAAACATGTCCAGGTCGCCGATCTCCTCCTCAAATCGCTTCATGGCGAGCGCGCGCATCCGATGCGCCTGTAAGTACTCCACCGCCGGCACGAAGCGGTTAGTCCGGAATCTGGCCGGCCAGGCGGAACTGGCGATAGTATCGAGCTGGCCGCTGCGAGTGAGCGCGTCGAACGCCGAGGCCGCCTCCACTTCGAGGATGGTGATCAGCGACTGCGGCCCAGGAGTGAACTTGACCGGGCGCACTGTCGCGCCGCGCTTTCGAAGTTGGAGCACGACCGGCTCTTTGTCCATCGCCGCGGTATCCTTCAGGTCGGCCCGCGGCCCGACCAGGTAGCCGATTTTGAGACTTCGATAATCGATGCGCGGCTTCCAATGGAACGATCGGTTGACGCTCGTCGGGTCGTTCGCATCCTCACCGCAGATGGCGGCGAAGACGAGCGCGCAGTCCTCGACCTCCCGGCAGATCGGTCCGACCTTGTCCATCGTATAGCTGAGGCCCATGGCGCCATACCGGCTCACGCGTCCATAGGTCGGGCGAAGGCCAGTGACGCGGCACCGATGCGAGGGCGAAGTAATGCTTCCTAGCGTCTCCGTTCCGATGGAAAACCCCACCAGGCCGGCGGCGGTAGCAGACGCCGATCCCGCGCTCGATCCACTGGAGCCCTCCGTAGGATTCCAGGGGTTCTTCGTTTTGCCTCGAAACCAGTGGTCGTCCATGGCAAGCGCGCCCATGCTCAGTTTGGCGACGAGTATCGCTCCCGCCTCCTCGAGGCGATCCACGACATGCGCGTTGTAGTCGAACACCTGGTTCACGTACGGCTCCGCTCCCCAGGTCGTGGGAATGCCGCGGGTCGCGAACAGGTCTTTGATCCCATAAGGGATTCCATGCAGCGGCCCGCGATACTTACCGGCGGCAATCTCGCCTTCCGCGCGCTCGGCTTGGCGAAGTGCGAGCTCCTCCGTAAGTGTAATTACGCACAGCAGCTTGTCGCCATACCGCTTCAGACGCGCAAGGTAGACCTTGGTCAGCTCGACGGGAGATAATTGGCGGCTACGAACGAGGTGTGACAGTTCGCGGACAGACAGGAACGCAATCTGTTCCTCGGAAAGCAGGCTCCGCTTGAGTTGGCCCGCAGAGCTGGGAGAGGCGCGGACCTGAAACTTCTCGCGCGTGCCGCCGCCCAGGGGCATAAAATGAGTTGCGGGTTCGACAGTATAGGGGATGACCGATTTGCGCTGCGTCTCGAACGATCTTGTCAATCCCTGGACCGCGGGGAGGATGCCGGCGCGCTGTTCATCGGTTAATTCGATTGCGGCGATCCGTTCCGCTGCCGCGAGTTCCGCCACGGTGGCGTCCCCGGTTAAATCGGTCTCCACTGCGCCTTCCGGAACCGGCGCCGTCGCTTCTGAGCTATTTCCGGAAGAGGAGCGCCCCGCTCCTTCGGCTTCGGTGGTCGCGGTTCCCACGGCAACGGCGAGCGCCGACGTTAGCAGCTCCTTGCGCGTCATGCTCTTCCTGATTCGTTCCGTTGTCATGCCTCGGGCGACTCCTAAATTAATACGTTCGAAATCCTTAACCTCGACCTAATCCATCTGCCCGGAGTCGCGTGCCGCTTCCGATGCCGCGGCCTTTTGCGCCGCGGCCGCCACGGCGTCCCATCCTCCGAGCCTGTACATGGACTTACCGCAAACACCACAGTGGCCCTTGAGATCGCGTCCGCCGCGACGGTTGCAGACCTGGATCGCGCCGTGCATCAGACGACGGGTGCGGCAGTGAACGCAGTAGCCCTGAACGGCTATGGCACGTTCGGAAGTTTGGGGGCTGATCTCCATCGGTAACTCCTGTTAGTCCGGCAATTGGGAGAGCGGGCTTGGCGGCTTCGTGGATCGATGCGGCAGGGCGCCGACGTGTAAACTGCTTAAGATTTGCGCGGAAGTCACGCAAGTCACGCCACGCGCTTTACTGCGCCGGGATGCCGACTGTCCATGACGAGCAGACTTCGCTGACGGTATAATAGCATAGACAAACGAGGAACGCAAGCAGAGTTTTACTGCGTCAAGAGAGGACTATCGGCGCGTCGCGCACGGCGGAGATGGCAGGACAAACAAGCAAAAAGCCGGACGCTGTCCGGCTGAAACCCACGATCGATGTGGCTTAAATCTTGCCATTTGGAGGAATGCCCAGGAGAGGAGTTGAACCTCCAAGCCCTTGCGAGCACTGGCACCTGAAGCCAGCGTGTTTGCCATTTCACCACCTGGGCGAAGCGTACCGGCGACCGAAGCCACCCCCGTTTCTTGCCAAAGTATACGCGATATGGTACAATCTGTCAAGTGGCCGGACCGCTAAAATGGCGGCCTGAAGCGCCCTGGGAACAAGTGCAGCGTGATCCTCACCGTGACGCCGAACGTGGCCGTGGACAAGACCTTCCGCATCGAAGGTTTCTGCCTGGATCGCGTGCATCGGCCCTCCTCGGCCTTTACGGTGGCGGGAGGCAAGGGTATCAACGTTGCCCGGGTCTACCAGACGCTGGGTGGACAAGCGCTCTGTACGGGGTTTCTTGGCGGAGCGCAGGGGCAGATCGTTGCGAGGGCGTTAGCTTCGGAGAAACTGAACGGGCAGTTCGTACCGTGTGAAGGCGAGACACGGCTTTGTATCGCGGTAATTGATCCGACTACGGGCACTCAGACCGAAATAAACGAAAGCGGCCCCGAGATTTCGTCCCGAACGGTAAGCCGGCTGCTCAGGTGCGTACAGAGCCTGCTGTCACAACAGCCATTCGATTTTGTCGTACTAAGTGGAAGTCTGCCGCCCGGCGCGCCGGATGCACTATACGCCGAGTTGATCGCGCTCGCAAAACAGAAGGGCGTTCGAACGGTTCTGGATTCAAGCGGTGCGGCGCTTCGCGAAGGGATCGCGGCGAAACCCTGGATGGTCAAGCCGAACCGTGCGGAAATGGAGTCCCTCCTTGGCGCGCCGTGCATTGAGGAAGCGGAGTGCATTACACAGGCGCGGCGACTTTGCAATGCCGGGGTAACGATCGTCGCCTTAACGCTCGGAGCCGACGGCGCGGTGCTGGTGCGCGACCAGGAGCCGGCCCTAATGGCGGTTCCTCCCACAATTGAGTTCGCCAGCGCGGTCGCCTCCGGCGATGCATTTCTGGCGGCGTTC
>JAYTEU010000114.1:0-3435 GCA_043734985.1 Chthonomonadaceae bacterium | reverse complement strand
CGCCTCCGACCGTGGCGCGCTCTGGCAGATATCGGCTCACGTTCGCATCGTGGGCTATGAAACACTGCGCTCGGACGTGCTGGACCTTCGCGACAGCCCGGTTCTGCGAACGAAGTGGGATGTCGTGGCGCTCGACGAGGCATCTCGGATCAAGAACCGAGATACGGCGGTGTCCGTGGCCTGCCGCCGCGTTCCACGGGAGCGGCGATGGGCGCTTACCGGCACGCCGCTTGAGAATCGCCTGGAAGACGTGGTATCCATCCTGGAGTTTCTGCTGGACGATGTTCCGGCATCGCTCACGCCCGCGGAGATTGTCGCCAATCTGCGGCAAGTGCAGCTTCGTCGGCGAAAAGAGGAGGTCCTCGCCGATCTGCCTCCCCGGCTGGAGAACGAACTGACGCTGGAACTGCCCTCGGGCCAGCGCGAAGCCTACGACCTGGCCGAGCGAGAGGGCGTCTTTCAGCTTCGGCAGGCGGGCGAGAAGCTCACCGTTACCCATGTCCTGGAGCTGATCTCCCGGCTGAAGCAGATATGCAACTTCGATCCGGTCAGTGGCGAATCGGCCAAACTTACGGACATCGCGCAGAGGATGCGGGCGCTGACGGCAACGGGCCACCGGGCGCTGATCTTCTCGCAGTTCGTGGATGAGACGTTTGGTATCGGCAGGGCCGCGGAGTGGCTGAAGGAGTACCACCCGCTCGTCTATACCGGCGCGCTCTCCATGCAGCGCCGAGCGGAGACCGCCGCGCGCTTCACTGCGGACCCTAAATACAAGGCGCTGCTGCTCTCCCTTCGCACGGGCGGAATGGGCCTCAACCTACAGGCCGCCTCCTACGTATTCCACCTCGACCGCTGGTGGAACCCAGCCATCGAAGCGCAGGCAGACGCACGCGCGCACCGCATGGGCCAGGTCTATCCGGTCATGGTCTACCGCTACACCTGCCTGAACACCATCGAGGAGCGCATCGACTCCCTCCTGAAATCCAAGCGCCGCCTCTTCGACGAAGTCGTCAACGACGTCAGCCTCAACATCTCCACCGCCCTCACGGAAAAGGAGCTATTCGGCCTGTTTGGTCTGCCCAGGTCAGGACGGTAGCCATTCCTTCTGCAATCGCTTTGCAATGAGGACAGCTAGGTGTAATCGATTTACCACATCCATAATCGTTTTCACATGAGGTATACTGAAAATCATCGTTTTACCATCAAGGTAACGGCTTGCTATGCCCACCGTACACTCCAATAACTCCCCATCTCGTCGTGTGCCTATCGGACAAATAGCTCTTCACGCGCTTACCGGTTCCGACCTACCTCTGCCTGCCGTGCGAAGCTACGCTGTAACGGGAGCTCGGCGCACTTTCCACCACAAAGTAACGACAGAGGAGCATTACCCTCGTCGATATGCTACCGACGGCACGATAATAGGCAATCTGCGATTTGCTTTGCGATATGAACCCATCGACCTGGGTACACTCCATGCCGCGCTCGTCGCGCTTGGAAGGGAAGCACTTACCGCATGGGTCCAAAGTGAGCCGACCGGCGCTTATAGCCGGCGAGCCTGGTTCTTCTACGAGACACTGACCGAAGACGTGCTTGAAATTCCGGACGCGAAATCGGGCAATTACGTAGACGCAGTTGACCCAAAATTACAGTTCGTGACAGCGTCGGAAATCTCTCAGCGACACCGCATTCGCAATAACCTCTTAGGCGCCTCCGGCTTCTTCCCATTCGTTCGACGTTCGCGCAAATTGGAAGCGATGATTGAAGCAGGATTAGACCGCGATGTCCGCCAACTCACCGAGCAGTACTCACCTGAGACATTGATGCGCGCCGTCAACTTCCTCTATTCCAAGGAGACGCGCTCTTCTTTCGCCATCGAGGGCGAAGCGCCGAATCGAACCCGTGAGGAGCGCTTCCTTCGAGCGCTCAGATCTCTTGGAGAGTTCGAACCGACCGACAAGGCAGCTCTGATTGCGCTGCAAGCGAGCATCGTCGAGCCGCGATACGCAGCAAATGACTATCGACACTTTCAGAATTTCGTCGGTGAAACGACGCGAGGCTTCGGAGAGCATGTCCACTTTATCAGCCCGCGTCCCGAGGATGTTTCCGATCTGATGCGTGGTTGGATGCTTCTAACGGAACGGATGCTACAATCCCCATTGGATCCGGTGGTTGCGGCTGCGGTAAGTGCATTCGCATTCGTCTTTATCCATCCTTTCGAGGACGGTAACGGCAGGCTGCACCGATTTCTAATCCACTACGCGCTGCAAAGGCGAAC
This sequence comes from Chthonomonadaceae bacterium, assembly GCA_043734985.1. Taxonomy (GTDB): domain Bacteria; phylum Armatimonadota; class Chthonomonadetes; order Chthonomonadales; family Chthonomonadaceae; genus DATGJU01. The sequence continues at coordinate 1,160 of JAYTEU010000114.1, read as the reverse complement.
CTTCACACCGCCGGGAATGGTCTTTCCGATCAGTGCGGCAATCCTTCGGCAACGCCACTTCTATGATGAGGCGCTTGAGGCCTTTTCCAAACCCGTACTTGCCGCGACTGAATGGGACTTCCTCGACGACCATAGCATCTCGGTGAAGAATTCTACGCGCGACCTCTTTCGCTTCTTCGATGCGACGGTGCAGGCCGAGTTTTTGTACGATCGCATAGCGGAAACGATCCGCGAGGATCTCAAAGAGGAACTGGACTTTCTCGTCGTATATGACGCCGCGTTTTCCGCTGTTCGCAACGTGGTGGAGATGCCGGACCGAAAGGCCGCGCTCCTGGTTCGCCTGCTGCTGCAGAATGGCGGTCGACTATCCCAGAACAAACGCAAGCAGTTTTCGGAGATCCGCGATTCCGAAATAGCCGCGATGGAAACCGCACTCATGCCAATACTCCTGTCCGCGCGGCCAACAACGTGAAACCGCCTATAGGGTCTAATCGGAAGTTTGCAGAATTCTTCGCGCCACTTGCATCCCGATTGATTGACAGGGCATAATGGAAGCGGCTCCGCAGTAATTAGCGGTGCCGCCCCGCGCCAGGAATTGGAGCGCCGAACTTGGAGGGTGCAAGAGATGTCCGCTGCATTGGAAGCCGCCGTTCAGGAGGTCCTTCCGCCGGAAGAGATCACCTACGAACGGTATCTCGAAGAGTTCGACACCACGCCGCCCGAAATGCGGCCATTTGAGATACTGGATGGGGTCCTGCATAGGGTCCAGTCACCTAACTGGCGACACCAACGGATAGTCATTAGAGTGAGTCGTTTGTTCGGTAGACACGAAACGGACAGCGGCCGAGGTTATTCCGGGATAGCTCCATTCGACCTTGTGATACGCCGGACTCCAAAACTGAGGACCAGGCAGCCCGACGTTTTCTTTATAACCCACGAACGATTGAAGCAGAACGAGGATGTCTTCGAGGGCGGACCGCTCCATGTCGCGCCCGAGTTGGTCGTCGAAGTACTCTCGCCGTCAGAGACGCCGCGCTCGCTGCGGGCCAAAATTGACGATTTTCGCTCGATTGGCGTACAGGAGTGCTGGGTAGTCGGGCCGAACAGCGAGACGGTGCAGGTGTTGAGACTGACGCCGGAAAGCGTCGAAACCGTTAACA
>JAYTEU010000113.1:0-8447 GCA_043734985.1 Chthonomonadaceae bacterium | reverse complement strand
TCCTGGATAAGATCGACCCGCCGTACCCGATGCGCGTGGACAACGGACCCTACCGCCTGCCCTAAGCCGCGCCGCACATCCCACTTCCGGTTCACCGCGGTAACTGGGCGCGCCTAACTTACAGCCGATTTCGACCGATAATAGGCCGTTGAACCAGTCATAGGGACTTCCGTCAAAGGCGATGGGGATTGGGCTTTATGCGCGAATCGGACATAATCGAAGGTATTCCGATCCACAAGCAGGGAGTGGGATACGCCCCGGCGGGCATTTTGTTAGGCTGCTGCCTCCCGTGCGCGGCGTGGGCGTTGGATATACTTGTACGCCATCTCGCTTTCAATTGGGCCGCCGTGGTGACTATTCATCGTGCCAATCCCCTGCACTATATTCTCGACTCAGTTCCGCTGGTCTGCGGGCTGATCTTTTTCGTCGGGGGATCCAGCCGGAAGCATCTGCGACAACACAAGGTCGAACTGGAGCGGTTGGCCGCCGAGAGAGCCGCGGCGCTGCAACAGGCCCGCGAAGCGCACGAGCAGTTGCAGGTGCACCAGGAGTTCCTCCGCAGCGTTCTCGACACAGACCCCAATTTCGTTTTCGTCAAGAACCCGGAAGGGCGCTTTGTACTCGTAAATAAAGCCCTGGCGGACGCTTACAATACCACGGTCGGAGAGATGATCGGCAAAAGCGATGCCGATTTCGATCTGGATGAGGAACATGTCGCGGCGTATCTGGAAGCCGATCGAAGGATGATTGCCTCCGGCGAGCAAGTATTCGTCGCCGAGGAGATTTTCGCTGCGGCAAAGGCACATACACAGTGGGTTCAGACCGTAAAGCGGCCGATCCGGGTGCCGGGCTCCTCGGAAGTTCACGTCTTGGGAATTGCGACCGACATTACAGATCGTAAGGAGACCGTGGCAGCCATTCGCCGCAGTGAGCAGCAGCTTCAAGCGGCCAATGAACGACTGACGGAGGGCACGGCTCTCCTGCAGGAGCAGATCGAGCGTATTAACGACCAGACGGTTCGGCTTGAGCTGCAAAAGGCCGAACTTGAGGCAATGAATGCTCGCCTGGAAATGCTGGCGACCACGGACGGACTTACCGGACTGAAAAATCATCGAACGTTCCAGGAGCGGCTCAGAGCAGAGGTGAAACGGGCCGAACGTCACGAATCGACGCTTTCCGTGCTTCTGCTGGATGTGGATGAATTCAAGAACTTTAACGATACCTTTGGGCATCCCGCGGGTGACACTGTACTCCAGAAAGTGGCGGAAGTGCTCCAGGGAGCGTCGCGGGAGACCGATTTAGTAGCGCGTTACGGGGGCGAGGAGTTTGCCGTCATACTGCCGGAGACCGACGAAGCGGGCGCCAGGGTTGCGGCCGAAGGCTTCCGCCGCGCAATTGAAGCCGTTCTCTGGATCGTAAACCCGGTTACAGTGAGCGTCGGCATGGCGACATGGAGCGCAGTGGAATGCGATGCCGCCGTCCTGGTCAAACAGGCCGATTCGGCTCTATATCGTTCCAAGCAGAGCGGCCGCAATTGCGTGACCCACTGTGCGGATGCGGTAAACTCGTCCACCGCGAGCGACGACAAGCTCAAACAGTGCGCCCAAATGGTACGCCAGAGGCTCGACTTGCAGGAGGACACGCTTGCGGGTGTATCGAGCTCCATAAGCGTTCACCTGCTTCGGGTATACGACGGGACCGTGGATTCGTGGGCAAAAATCCTCTATAGGCGGGACGAAGGGTCGACAAGCCGCAGCGGTCGCGTAGCGGAAACGATGATGCGGCTGATGCGCCGCGCCGGCATGAACGACGAGGAGATCCTGTACGCGAAGTGGGGCGCGTTACTTCACGATATTGGCAATTTGGGCATCCCTGATTCCATACTGTATAAAGCGGAACCTCGCACGCGCGAGGAATCGGACCTTGTAAAGCGGCATCCGGAAATCGCCTACGAGATGCTTTCGCCAATTCCTTTCCTGGAACCTGCTCTCGCTATTCCCCATGCGCATCATGAACGCTGGGATGGAACCGGCTATCCTCAAGGCCTTCAGGGGGATTCTATCCCGTTGGCGGCTCGAATGTTTAGTGTGGTCGAGGCCTATGATACACTTATGGATGCCGCCAAAGACGGAATGGCACGGACGGAATTGGACGCGATCGACTACCTTCGGCGGCAGGCAGGGCATGAATTTGATCCCAGGGCCGTGAACGCGTTCCTCGCAATGCTGGCCGAAGAAAAAATTCACAATCGTTTGATACTGCTCAGTGCCGCATAACCGTAGTTATCGCGTGAGCCACACCTGTACACTCGGTTAGCGGTGGCATGGCGCGACATTGATTTTGCCTCCGTTCCGTTCGCAGAATCGTGCTATAATACATCCAGGCGGTCGGAAATCGGCTCATCCTGCCCTTAGAGTGTCAGTGTCGGACTGGATCTGCGAGGACTGAATTGCGGTTTTTCACTCGTAACAACCGAATATCCGCCCTTTTGGTTGCGCTCCTCTACGTCTTCTTTGCGACCTTTGGAGCCGTAGCGCATACCCACGCGATCGTTGACCGCGGTCCAAAGGGGCAGACCACCGTCGCCATCGGCGCCCATCATTCCGTTTCGACCCCGACGCACTGCCTGGATGCCGGCCAGCGGGACTGCGCCGCCTGCGAATGGCAGGCGCTGAGCGTAACCCGGGTCACAACCGCTCAGCCATCCGTTGAATCCGCGCTCCTTCGTATCCTGCCCGCCGTGCCCGTCTTCGCATTCGACGCCGTTTCCATTGCGCGCTCCTCCTCGCGCGCGCCCCCTACCGCCTGATCTCCGCTCTGTGGCCTGTCTTTCGTGGTCCAACTCTCTAACGTCACCTATTTCCCGTCCCGACACCGCCCGCATCAGGCTTGCGCATGGCTGCCTGGTGTAATCGAGCGCTAAAATGTCGTCTCGGTGAGTATGGTCGACGCGGACATTGGATTTGCCGCCGGACATAAGCGCCGCAGTCCAGCTTTCTGGAACCTACCCATTCACAACGATCGACTCAATATGTGTGCTAAGTACAGGCCAAGCACGGCGTAGAGTCGTGCCCATGGTCCGAACGGAGTAACCCGGCAGCCATGTCTACGGTAATCGAATTCATCAAAAACGGCGGCGTGATGATGTACCCGCTCATCATTAGCTCGGTCGTGCTGATCGCCATCATCATTGAGCGCGCAATCGCCATGCGCAAGGCCTCCAAAGACGGCGATGCGCTGCTGGAGGAGATCAAGGCCAACTACAAGTCGCCGGCGGATGCGGCTAAGTCGATAGCGCTCTCCGAGAAGTTCGGCGGCCCCCTTGGGCGCATGTTCGCGCGCGGGATCAAGAACGCGCACCGTTCGGCCGACGCGATCGAGATGGCCATGGAGCAGGAGGCAGCGAACGAGACGCCCGCACTCGAATCCTACCTCCCGGTGATGAAAACGATCGTCAATATCGCTCCGCTCCTGGGCCTGCTGGGCACGATCGCAGGTATGATATCGTCTTTTCGCGCGGCCGCGCACTCCGGGCTCTCCAATCCCACGCAGGTCCTTGGCGGCATATCGGAGGCGCTTATCTCCACGGCTACCGGCATAACGCTGGCTATTGTGGGCTTCATCTTCTACAACTACTTCGCCAACCAGAGCAAGAAGGTTATCGAGGACATGGAGTACTACGGCGCGGAACTTGTCAACTTCCTGACCGGCCGGCTGGACTAGGAAGGCGCGTCAATGCGAAAGCGAGTAAAGATTACCCGGCGCAAACCTGTAGAGGAGGCGGAGATCATCGTTATCCCGATGATCGACGTCATGATGTTCCTCCTCTTCTTCTTCATGGTGGCCTCGCTGGCCCTGGTCGTTCAGGCAGGCCTGCCCGTCAATCTGCCGAAGGCATCGACCGCCAACGAGAGCCGCGCGCAGAATGTTACCATCACCATTCAGAGCACGGGCCAATTCTTCGTCAATACGAAGCGCGTAACGATCACCGAGATTTCAGACGAGCTAAAACGGATTCACGTCGATCCAAAGAGCGTGATCGTGCTCAACGCCGATAAGCAGGTGCCCTTTGAGATGGTTGTGGCGGCTATGAACGAATCGCGCAAAGCCGACATCAGCCGATTCACGTTTGCGACCTCAAGGTAACTCGGAAAGCAAGCCGGTTCAGGAGCGTAATATGCGACGCCGAAATCAAAAGAACCCAATGCTGATGCGTATCATCGGCATCTCGATCCTATTTCATATCATCGCCCTTCCGATACTCGCTCACTTCGGAGCGCTCAAGAAGATCCAGGCGCAGTTTGCCGGTCCGCAGATCGTCTTCGTGCCTCCGCCTCCGCCTCAAGAGACCGAAAAGCATGAGGCGAAGAAGGCTGTCAAGCATCAGGCGGCGGCCCGCTCCTCGCACGCGCAGGTCCATCCGGGTCCCGCCCGGCCAAAGAGCAACCTTAACACGCCCCACGTGCTCGAAGTGGCCAAAACCAGCGACACCGGCCCCGCCGTGGAGCAGGGCACCCTGGACCCCGGCGTAAAGCCGACGGAAAAGTCGATTGCAACCCGGCCCGTCGAAACGGAAAAGCCGGTCGAAACGGTGAAGCCTATCGAAAAGCCCATTGAAAAGCCGGTTGAAAAACTTGTCGAAACGGCCAAGCCCGTCGAGAAGCCGGTCGAAAAGCCGGTGGAGGCTGTCAAGCCCATCGAACGGGTCAAGCCCGCCGCGCCGCTCTATACCGCGCCCGAGCCGATGGGCGACCGCCAGCCGCAGCCCACTATTCCGGACGAGCTTCGCGCCGAGGCTCTGGATAAGACCTGTATCGTCGAATTCGTAGTTGGCCCCGACGGACGTCCGACAATGGTCAGGATCGCGACCTCGACCAGTGTGCAGCAGCTCGACCAACTCGCCCTCGACGCTGCCCGCCAATGGCGATTCCGGCCAGCCACGCGCGATGGCCAGCCGGTGGAGAGCCGCGTTCGCCTGCATATAGAGTTCCAGGTAAGCTGATGACCAGAGTTCTTCCCCTTGTTTTGGGCATCTTGCTGACCGCAATGGCCGGCGCCGCGCACGCTTCCGGCATCGAGCAAGTGCGGTTCGTGGTCGTCGATCCGCTTACACGCCTGCCGGTGAGCGCGGCCGAGGTGGTGATCGAGGATACGCGCGGAGTTCTGCCGGCGTGGAGGCTGCAGCCGGGACGCTTCTTGCCGCTGACGGGAAAAGTGTTCGACGTGCGTTCGTGGCGTGAGATCACGGCCGGACTTGCGCTCCATCCGACGACGATCACGCTGCCCCTGGGAGCCGCGATCACGCTCCAGGCGCAGGCCGAACCGCCGGTCAAAGACATCTTTATTCAGGTGCGCGCCCAGAGGCTGCAGCCTCAGAAGACGGCGCCGACCGCCGGGCAGACCATCTCTCGCGACAAGATCAAAGAGCGCTCGGGCGCAGACAACAACATAAACAGCGTCATCAAGACCGACGCTGGGGTCGCGTCGGACTCGGCGGGTCAGCAGCACGTCCGCGGCGAGCATGCCGACATCAGCTACGTGGTGGACGGAGTGCCGCTGCCCGATACGCTCTCGGGCAGGCAAGGCTCCGTCGTGGTGCCCTCAACCATTGAGTCACTGGAGGTTCTCACCGGGAGCTATGCGCCGGAGTTCGGCGGGCAGACGGCCGCCATCCTGAACATCACCACGCTGCCCAGTCCCAGCCGCAGCCACACCGACGTCAACCTGGCCAGCGGCAGCTACGAGACCACGAACGGCGGCTTCACTTCTCTCGGCCCGATCGGGAAGGCGTTCAGCTACGTCTTCGATTTCAGCGCGACGCGGAGCCGAAACGCCGTGGAGCCGCAGCAGCCCGACGACCAGACCGCGCACAACGCGGGGTCGAGCCTGAACTACTTCTCCAAACTCCGTTTTGCGCCCGGCAAACGCGATGCCCTTACGCTTTCGCTCAGCAGCAACCCCGATACGCTGCAAATCTCGAACCGCACGGGCCTCCCCGCGCCATTTGCGGGCGCCGGTCAGGGGTTCGGCTTTCTGGGTCTTCGCAACGCCGACGGTACGCGGCCCGACGTTACCAACGACAATCGCGGAGCCCCGGCACCTAGCCGGGGTCCCGATGCTTCTCGGGTCGGGACAGTTGGCGCTGATCCCCTGCGCCTTCCCTCGCAGCAGGCGGACGGCCAGGACATTACGCAGCGCGAGGTGAGCGAGTTTGCGACCCTGGCATGGAGACACACCCTTTCGAGCCGGGATACCGGCATCCTATCGCTTACACTGCTCCACTCAGGGCAGGATCTGCACAACCACAATCCGGCGGTGGATCTACTGAATCTGCCGGTCGATAATTCGATCGAATACAATCCGACAGCGATCCGCAATGTCCACCACGCGCAGATCACGGGCAGCCTCACTTCGAAGCGGGGCAGTCATACCTTTAAGGCAGGCCTGTTGCTCGATGACCAGAATGGCAATGAGTCCTACCAGATCGTACCTGCCAGTCAGCTCGCGCTGGACACGCTGGCGGCCCTTTCGCCCGCGCTCGCGCCGCCGGGCGCGGTGCAAACCGACGCTCAGGGAAATCCGCTGCTGGACGTAAACGGCAATCCCGTGTTCCAGGCCAGCGGCAGCTCACCCACCCTGAGCGTTCATCGCTCCGGATTCTATCGCGCCGCCTACCTCCAGGACACCTGGCAGGCGTCACGCCGCTTCATCGTGAACTACGGGCTTCGCGCGGACTGGTACAAGCAGTCACAGAACCTGGGGCAGCCGACAGTCAGCGTGAAGACGATCTCGCCGCGCCTCAATTTCTCGTACCTGGTAGACAAGTCCTCCACCCTGCGCTGGTCGTATAACAAGCTCTTCAACACGCCGCCGCTCGCGCAGGGCGCCGTCCTAGGGCAGCCGATTGTGCCGGAGATCCTGGACCAGTACGAAGTGAGCTACGACCGGCAGCTTGCGCCGGGCCACACCATGAAGCTTGCCTACTACATCAAGGACATCCGCAACCAGGTGGATACCGGCCTGTTCATCCCGGGCAGCCAGATCGGTCTCTACTCAGCGGTTAGCCTACAGTATGGCGGGGTGCACGGGATCGAGTTCTCATACGAGTTCACGCCTCCGAAGGGGATCGGTTTCGATGCGTTCCTGAACTACACCTACTCGATCGCCAGGCCGAACGGCCTCGATAACACCGGCGCGCGGGTGCCCTTGTTTAACGACCACGATCAGAGAAATACGGTCGCGCTTGGATTCGGATATACATGGAAAGGCGGGGCCGTCGTCTCCATGCTGATCAATCATGGCAGCGGTCTCGCCAGCAGCGTCGTCGCCCCCAGCACGCTGCGCACTCCCAGGACGCAGGCCGACCTTCATTTCGGTTCCGGAACCCGCCTCTTCCGCGGAAAGGGATCGCTCGGCCTCGACATCCTGAACGTATTCGACGACCGCACCGTGATCAATTTTCAGTCCGCCTTCAGCGGAACGCGCTTCCAGCAGGCCCGCCGCTTTCTGCTCTCCTTTTCCGCCGGATTCTAGCCGATAATCCATCTGCGCATATGCGTTAAATAGTTAGGTGGAATGGGCTATTGGATTTGGAGGTACATGTTAAGATGACGGACGCTCTGGAAAAAACAGTACAGAAGCTTCAGCTTGAGGTCATACTGCTGTCGCTGGTACTCCTCGCCGGAGCGATGCTCTGGACACTTCAGATCGGCGCGGCGGCGAACAAGCTGGATCACGAGCTGGACCATGTCGGCGACGACCTGAAGGGACTCCGGCAGAACATCCAGAAGCTGGAGGCGAAACGCGCATGAAGATGTCCGCCTTTTCGCAGAGACTCATCCTGTTCGTGCCGATACTCTCGGTCCTCGCCTCCGCCGGCATCGTGGCGCATCAATCCCTGCGGCGCGACCAACTGCAGCGGAAAATGGCCGCCTTCGAGCGCGAACATGCCGCGCTGGAGAAGCAGTACAAGGCGCTGCGCAAAGCCGCCGGCGAGCCGGAAATACCCGAAGCGCCCACCGCCGAGGGCGACGGGCACCACCACGAGGCCGACGGCGTTTAGCACCATTTGAGTGCGGTGACACGCTGAACGGCTGCTCGCGGCAGCCGTTCGTCTCGTCACGTCTGCCAAACTGAGGTAAACTACACGCAATACGATGTGGGTTGGCGGGCCGCTGTACGGGAGCCGCCCACTAAATCGGCCTTAACCATAGAACCACACCCATCGAAAAGCTATGATCGCCGACCGCCGTTAACGCCGCCGGCAGTTCCGAGGAGACCCCGTGGCGGTATCCCGCAGAGCTAGACGCATTACGCTTAGGATGGGAACGGAGGCGGACCGCGATACTCTGTACCGCCTGCGGCACGCGATCTACGGCCAGGAGCTTCGGCAGCACGCCCCGAATGAGGAGCAGCGCCTCCGCGACAGCCTCGACGCTTTCAACACC
>JAYTEU010000112.1:0-6659 GCA_043734985.1 Chthonomonadaceae bacterium | reverse complement strand
TCGCGCGTGGAGCTGCTCCTGGGGATCGGCCTGGACTATCTGAACTTCAACCGGCCCTCCGGAACGCTCTCCGGCGGCGAAGCCCAGCGCATCCGGCTCTCCACCCAGATCGGCTCGGGCCTGATGGGAATGCTCTACGTGCTGGACGAGCCGAGCATCGGGCTGCATCCCAAAGACAACGTGAAGATGATCGATACCCTGCGGCGCCTGCGCGACCTCGGCAACACCGTCATCGTGGTCGAGCACGATGAGGACACCATGCGCGCCGCCGATCACATCGTCGAGATCGGTCCCGGCGCGGGCGTCCATGGCGGCACGATCGTCGCGCAGGGCAGCATCCAGGACATCCTGGCGAACCCGGCCTCGCTTACCGGCGCGTTCCTCAGCGGCCGGCGTTTTATTCCCACGCCCACGACCCGGCGGCCCGGAAACGGCAAGCACCTCTCCATCCGCGGCGCGCGGGAGAACAATCTGAAGAGCGTCGATGTGACGATTCCGCTCGGCTGCCTGATCTGCATCACCGGCGCGTCCGGCTCGGGCAAGAGCACGCTTATCAACGATATCCTCTACAAGCAGCTCTACTCCGTCTTCCACGACAGCCGCGTCCTTGCCGGGGAGCACGACGCGATCCACGGCGTCGAGCACATCAAGGAGGTCATCGACATCGACCAGGCGCCGATCGGCAGGAACCCCCGCTCCAACCCGGCGACCTACACCGGCTTCTACGACATCATCCGCGACCTCTTCGCTGCGCTTTCGGAATCGGTAGCGCGGGGCTATGCGAAGGGCCGGTTTAGCTTCAACGTCAAGGGCGGGCGCTGCGAGGAGTGCGCGGGCGACGGGACCGTAACGACCCACCTGGGCTTTATGCCGGACGTGGAGGTGGTCTGCGATAGCTGCAAGGGCGCGCGCTTCAACCCGGAGACCCTGGAGATCACGTATAAGGGGAAAACGATCGCGGACATTCTGGAGATGTCGATCGAGGAGGGAGTCACCTTCTTCGCGGACCAGCCCGGCATCGCGCGCAAGCTGAACGTTCTGGACGCGCTCGGCCTCGGCTACCTAACGCTCGGCCAGTCCGCCACGACCCTCTCCGGCGGCGAGTCGCAGCGCATCAAGCTGGCCTCCGAGCTGAGCAAGCTGAAGCGCGGGGGGCGCACGCTCTATATCTTCGACGAGCCGACTACCGGCTTACACCTCGCCGACATCGAGCGCCTCATCCATTGCATGAACCTGCTCGTGGAGGCCGGAAACACCGTGGTCGTTATCGAGCATCACATGGACGTCATCAAGCAGGCGGACCACGTCATCGACCTCGGCCCCGAAGGCGGCCACAAAGGCGGCGAAGTCCTCTTCAGCGGCACCCCCGAGGGCCTCGTCAACGAGCCGCGCTCCTACACCGGCCAATTTCTGAAGGCGCACCTTACCGGCCCAACCTGAGCAGTGCATCGAACGAACTCATTGAGCGGTCGGCTGAGTGAAAAGCGCAAGGATAATGTAGCATCCTATACTGTACGGGGGCGGCGCCTATCCGGAAGTGTCAAGGCCTTACTTGACAAATTGGTGGAGATGCGGTACACATTTCTGGTATATGTGATAAGAGGGGGTGAGTAGGATGTTCGTTGGTTTCATATTTGAAAAGTGCATAGAAGCGGTGGGCGTTCTATTTGGCACGACGGAATCCCATACGATGAGCCGCATGCGACTGCTCAAATTGCTCTATATGGCAAATCGAAGAAGCCTGACACAGACGGGTAAGCCCATCGTTGACGATGACGTCTACGCCATGAAGTTCGGCCCTGTTCTCAGCCAAACCTACGATCTCATCAAGAGTCCAGAGAGGCCCATTGAGATCCAGACTATCTGGCGCGCGCACTTTAAGGTCGTAGATAGAATTCAACTGGAAATGGTAAAGGATCCCGGCACCGATCACCTGTCCGACTACGACGTTGAAACTCTTACTGCCATTGCTCATCAGTATCAGGACATGGACGACGATGATCTTTCTCAGCTTACGCATGGATTTGAGGAATACATAAGAAATTGGGGAAGCGACCCCAGGCCTGCCGTGCCGATCTCGGAGCGCGATATCCTAATGGGGATCGGCTTCACGCCTGAAGAGATTGAGGAGAATCTGAGCGAGGCTGGAATGTATGCTCGAGAGCGGAAATTGCTTGGATGTCGATAGAGGCCGGCGGTGCATTCCGTTGCAAGACTGAAGACCTTACCGGCGAAATGCGGCATTTGTGGGTGATTCTGAATGATCCGGTCGCGTACCCGGATTGCGTGGTTATCGTTAATGTGACTACCACTCACACAGGCAATCAGATCGTCAGAAACTATGATCCGGCATGTGACCTAAAGCAGGGCGACCACAATTTGATCGTACGCCCGTCTTTCGTATTTTACGACGAGGCGATGGTGGTAACAGTGCAGAAACTGGAGGATGCCGAGATCAGTCATACGACATCCTTCGATCCAGCGGTACTCCAGCGCATTCGGGACGGTGCGGGCAAATCGCGATTCCTCGATCGCGGGATCAAACGGCGCCTGCTCGACCAAGAGATTATTTCTCAGGGCGCCGGTGCTTAACACCTGACATGCAAAAAGCCCTCATCGCAAGTACTTTGTGACCATACTCTTCGCGCTGCTGCTCTGCGAAGAACGCTGAACGCCTTGTTGAGCAGAGTGTTGGCTGCACGGTCGCTGTCGGGGCTATTGCGCTTCATCTTGACCGCACCATCACCGCGTGAACTGATCGCTGAGGTATGGCGTGAACACTTCCTCGTGCACCATATGGATGTCATCAAACAGGCGGACCACGTCATCGACCTCGGCCCCGAAGGCGGCCACAAAGGCGGCGAAGTCCTCTTCAGCGGCACTCCCGAAGGTCTCGTCAACGAGCCGCGCTCCCACACCGGCCAGTTCTTGAAGGCGCACCTGACGGCCACAATGACGCCGGCACATGCGGGCAATTTGGATAGTGTTACCCAGGCATTACGGTCCTAAAAGGACCAATCTTCTACTCGGAGGCCTGCAACTTTGCTAAAGTCACCGATATTGCGGGTAAGCAGTGTGGCATCATTTGCAAGCGTGATCGACGCGATTTGCTAGTCCTTTGCACCGATACGGACACTTGCTCGGCGCAGGCGCTGGAAGATTGCAATGGCCTGCTCATCATACTCGAGGATCGGAATGATACGAAACCGCTCGATATGCTGACGGAGCCGGCGATATGCTTGCAACTGGCGTTCCAGCGTGTTTGCGCGAGCGACGTAGGCGAGCCATCCGCGCATTTGCTCCTCATAGGTAATTATCGTGACAGCGACATCCTCTTCCGGAACCGTAACGAGCCGCCGCGCGATTGCCGCTCCCCCGTCCGTGTCTAGATCGAGAAGACTGAGGTGGTCTGTGTCCAGCAGATACATCATGCGTTTTCATCGCACTCCTGCCGCTGCGAAGTCCGCCATTCGCGGCCAAGACGCATAGCCTCGTCGTATTCGGGATCGTCCTTGAAAGTCCCGCGGATTTTTCCCCACCACGGACGTTTTGCGGCCATGATTATCGGTCGATCCCGTTTCAAGCGTTCAACTTCCGCCTCAAGCGCGGAAAGGGGAGAGAGTCCCCCGAAATTAGCCATTCGGCGGAAACCCTCCTTGAGGTATGATATCTGAATGACCACAAGTCCAATCCGACCACTATCCCGGCCTTCGCAATTCGTCCCAAAAGGAGCCGCTCGTTGAACTTTCGTTTCCGACCTTCACTTTTTGCAGTTTCGCTTTCGGCGCTCGTGCTGCTCGGGCCCGCCCTCGGCGCTCAGGCCCAGCCCGGGCGGAGGCAGCAGGGCAACCCGTTCAAAGCCCCGCAGGCTACGGTCCATGCGCCGCATCCCCGCACCTATCACGTGCGCCATCTTAAACTGGAGTTCGCAATCGACGGCGCGAACCACTCCGCTAAGGGCATTGTAACCCACTTCCTCACACCGCTGGAGAACGGGCTGACGACGATCGTGCTGGATGCCGGCGCAAACCTTACCGTCCAGGGCTGCAAGATCAACGGCGCGGAGGCGACCTTCAAGCACGACGGCGAATCGCTCGCCATCACGGCGCCCACGCCGCTCTCGTCGACAAAAGAGGCGGTGGTCGAGATCCGCTACGAGATGCCTGCGGGCCGGCAGGGCGGCGGCGCCAACGGCGCGGGGGGATTCACATGGATCGATCCCAGGCCGGGCGATCCCACGCGGCGCGCCGGATTCTGGACCCAAGGCGAGACCGACACGAACCACAAGTGGGTGCCGTGCTACGACTGGCCCAACGACAAATGTACTTCCGAGACCCATACGACCGTTCCCGAAGAGTGGACCGTCATCGGCAATGGAAGCGAGCTGCCGGTTACCTCCGATCCCGCAAAACACGCCAAGACCTACCACTGGGTGATGAAGCAGCCGCATTCCACCTATCTGCTGTCGCTCGCGGGCGGTGAGATGGACGTCGAAAAGACACAGTGGGCGGGGATTCCGCTCTATTACGCCGTCCCGAAAGGCATGGGGGCGCTTGCAAACAGCTCCTTCGGCCATACGCCGGACATGCTCTCGTTTTTCTCGAAGAGGTTCGGATACAAATACCCGTGGCCGAAGTATGCCCAGGTTTGCGCATTCGACTTTCCCGGCGGCATGGAGAACGTAAGCGCGACCACGCTCGGCCCGCCGCAGGGTACGCTGATCGACGCGCGATTGAGCCATAGGGGTACCGACTCACTCATCTCCCACGAGCTGGGCCACCAGTGGTTCGGCGACCTGGTGACTTGCAGCGATTGGGGCGATGTGTGGCTGAATGAGGGCTTCGCGACCTTCTGCGCCATGCTCTATACCGAGCACGCCGAAGGAAAAGACGCCTACGAGCAGGACCGCATGGGCGCAATGAACGGGTACATGTTCGAAGCTCGACGCTACAAGCGACCGCTATCGACGAACCTCTACACCACGGGCGACGTGATGTTCGGCCAGGGTCAGACCTACAGCCGCGGCGGCCTTGTGCTGCATATGCTGCGGCGTGAGCTTGGCGACAACGTTTTCTTTGGGGGTCTCAGCCGCTACCTCAAAGCCAACGCCTATAAGCCGGTCGCATCCTCCGACCTGATCAAATCGATGTCCGAGGCGGCCGGCAAGAACCTGACGCCATGGTTCGACCAGTGGGTCTTTAAGCCCGGGCATCCCGTGGTCGATTGGAGCTGGACCTACGACGCGGCCGGCAAATACACGGTGCTCCACTTGAAGCAGACCCAGGAGACGACGGAAGGTACCCCCATCTATTCGCTGCCGCTCCGCGTCGCCGTGATAATGCCGAGAACCGGCGCCGCGAAACCACCCGTAGTCGAGACGACCGTAACCTTCGATAAGGCCGACCAGGAGATCCGGCTCCCCGGCTCCATCAAGCCCGAGAGTGTCCTGATCGATCCGGGCCACGATCTCTTGATGGAGGACAAATCCCTCGGCCCAGCCGATGCGGAACTGGCAGCCCAACTGCGATACGCCCCCTCCTACCAGGACCGACTGCGCGCGGCGCGCCGCCTGGCAGCCGGCAGCACGGGCAAGGATGCCGCCACCGTTCAGATGCTGGCCGATGCGCTGGCCGTAGAGACGAGCGACAGCGCCGCCGCTGGTATGATCAGGCTGCTCTCCGATTTGAAGAAGGAGAGCCTGCGCCCGGTGTTTCGCGCACAGGCGGCCTCCAAGAATCCGTTGAGGCGTGCTGTGGGAATCACCGCACTTGCCGCGCTGCCGTTAAACGCACAAGACGTTATCCTGCTGCGACAGACCGCACTCAGTGACACCGAGCAGTACACGGTCGTCGAGATGGCGCTGAGCGGACTTGGGCGCCTCGATACCGCCGGGAACATGGATGTGTTCCAACACCAGGTGGAAGTGAAATCCACGCGCGACCGTCTCGCCACGGCCGTTGTCGGCATACTGACCGATGCAAACCTGGCCGCCGGCGTTCCTGTGCTCCTCAAAGCCGCCGCGCCGGGCCGCCAGCAGTTCCTCCGCCGCAGCGCCATCCGCGCGATCGGCATCCTTGCGCCCGGCAATCCTGACGTTCATACCGCGCTGATCGCCGCCCTGAAATCCGATGGACAGCCGCTAGTGCAGAACGCCGCGATCGATGCGCTCAAGAGCCGCAAAGACATGGAGGCCCTGGAAGCGCTTCGAGCGGCGTCCACGAACGATAAGGACAGCAGCGTGCGAAGCTCCGCCCAGGACGCCGTCACCGAACTGACGGCCAAATAGGCCCGATGTTCGGTCGGCCGCCACTGCTCGGATCATTGGTTGCCGCGCATCCGCTCGGTGCGGGCGGGCACAAGGCCAGCCCATACAGTGGTGACTGGCCCAACGCTTTTGCGCGCTAATAATCATAGCGGGCGACCTCGCGAATAGAATGCGCCGGTTCTGACGAAAGATCAGAACCGGCGCATTCTATTTATCTCGGGTCGATTTCAATAGTTGGCGGGATTAAATCGCTCGTCGTTGCAGTTGTTCTTCGCGTCGAGGCTGGTACATCCCGGGTTCCATTTGTCGCACATCTTGGGGGTCGGATAGTTGTGGACCAGCCTACAGCCGGTGAGGTCGCGGCTCTGCCAAATCGTGTCCGGCTTAAGCCATT
>JAYTEU010000111.1:0-1830 GCA_043734985.1 Chthonomonadaceae bacterium | reverse complement strand
GTAAGGCCCTTTCGCTTCTGCCGCCCGGAGAGTATGCCGCCTCGGACGTCCTCGATGGGGACGGCGCGGGGAGCGTCGCAATACCGATTTATGTTACCGCGACTGTACGGAAGTCGGGAGTTATCTGCTTCGATTTCGAGGGCACGGCGCGGCAGGTCACCGGTTCCTTGAACGCTACGGAGGCGATAACGCGATCCGCGTGCTACTACGTGGTGCGCTGCCTGGTGGAGGATGAAATACCCACGAACGAGGGTTGCTTTGCGCCGATCGAGGTGCTTGCGCCCGAAGGCACGATCGTCAATGCGCGATTCCCGGCTGCGGTCGCGGCCGGGAACGTGGAGACTTCACAGCGGATCGTAGATGTGCTGCTGCGCGCCCTTTCGGCAGCCGCGCCGGAGAGAATTCCGGCGGCATCGCAGGGCACCATGAACAATGTAACCATCGGCGGATACGATCCGATCCGGAAACGGCCTTTTGCCTACTACGAGACCATCGGAGGAGGTGCGGGCGCATCGGCGTCGAGGCCCGGCGCTTCCGCAATACACACGCACATGACAAACACGCGCAATACGCCTATCGAGGCTCTGGAGGCGCACTACCCTCTTCGCATAACCGAGTATGCGATAGCATCCGGCACGGGCGGCTGCGGCAGCAACCCCGGCGGCGACGGGATCGTGCGGCGCATGGAACTCCTGGCGGACGCGACGGTTACGCTTCTCACGGAGCGGCGAACGTTCGCACCATACGGCCTGGCGGGTGGGCAGCCCGGTAAGTGCGGCTCCAATTCGCTGGCGCTGCCGGGAGAGCCGGAGAAACCGCTTCCCGCGAAATGGAGCGGCCACTGCCCGGCCGGATCGGTGCTGACCATTCGCACGCCTGGAGGCGGGGGATATGGCGATGAGGGAGATTGAGAGAATTGATTGACAATGACGTGAAGCCCTCGTCATTCCATTCGAGCCGAAAGAGTCAAACCATTTTTTCGGCAAAATGCTGCGCTCATGCGACTATGCCGAAAAATCCTCGGTACAATCCTTACTTAGGCCCAGGAGGCGAATGGCGTGGTGCGAGTCTTTTACAGCCCGAAGTACGTCGGCGCCGGGTACGCCTTCGATACCACGCGCAAGGCCAAGTGGGTCGCGGACTCACTGGCCGGCTCGCCCATTCGCGGCATCGAACTGGTTGAGCCCGTTCCGGTCACTCGCGATCACCTCGCCGATGTCCATGATCCGGAGTACGTCCGAGCCGTCGAAACGGGCAAGCCCCGGAGTTTGGCGGAGTCGCAAGGATTCAGTTGGGACGCCGGGCTATGGTCGATGGTTCTGGCTTCAAACGGCGGGGCGATCGCGGCCGCACACGCCGCCCTGGAACTCGGAGCCGCCGGATCGTTGTCGAGTGGCCTCCACCACGCCAGGTACGGGAGCGGGGCCGGATTCTGCACGTTCAACGGTCTGGCGATCGCGGCGAAGGCGGCGCTGGTCGCTGGCGCGAAGTCCGTGCTGATATTGGATCTCGACGCGCACTGCGGTGGCGGCACCGCGTCCCTGATCGCCGATGAACCTCGTATCCGACAACTCGACGTGTCGGTTAGCAGCTACGACAGCTATCGGAATAGCGAGCAGACCAAGCTGGTCATGGTTGACACCAGTTCGGAGTACCTCCCCACAGTCCGCCGGGTGTTGGAGGAGGCAGACAGGCAAGGAGCCGCGTTCGATCTGTGCCTGTACAACGCAGGCATGGACCCGAGCGAGGACTGCTCGACTGGAGGGCAGACCGGGATCACGCATGACATCCTGGCCGAGCGCGAGCGGCTGGTGTTCGAGTGGTGCAGTG
>JAYTEU010000110.1:0-7049 GCA_043734985.1 Chthonomonadaceae bacterium | reverse complement strand
AGGATTAAGCCAAAAGACAATCTGCTCGAAGTCGACGTAACAAGCGTGGCGGCGAACCGTATTCGCGACCTCGATCGGCGGAAGGTCATCTGGCGAATTTTCAACGAGATAAACTTCGTCAATATCGATTACAAGCCGTTCGACGCCTCCAACTGGCCCGTGCGTGAGTGCGGTCTGCTCGGTCCCGTCCGCCTTATTCCGATGCGAAGTCTCGATCCGCGGCGGTAGAATGGATCAGCATACCTCCTGTGCTTGGGCTTGGCGCTTTGCTAACTTGACACACACGAAAGCTTGATTGTAAACTACAGCCTCGCGCATCAACAGTGCGCTCGACACGTGATTGGTCTCCTTACCTGCTTCTATCACCTGATAATGGGAACCGCAGCCGCTGACAACAGTTCCGGCGCTTATTGTTAATGGGCTTGAATAGTCCGTGGCCGACTGAGCGAGCAGGACAATTCTCCGGGAAAGATCTGTTTTTGCAACTGAAGAAACTGCACCTGCTGGGCTTCAAGACCTTCGCGGACAAGACTGAGATTGAGATCGGTTCGGGGCTTACCGCCATTGTGGGTCCCAATGGCTCCGGCAAGTCGAACATCGTCGATGCGCTGCTCTGGGTGCTTGGCGAACAAAATCCGCGACTGCTTCGTGGAAACGCCGCTCAGGACGTGATCTTCGCGGGAACAGCCAAGCGTAAGCCGCTGGGCATGGCAGAAGTCAAGCTCACCATCGATAACAGCGATGGCACCCTCCCCGTAAAATATTCCGAAGTGGTGGTGACAAGGCGGATCTTCCGTTCCGGTGAAAGCCAATATCTGCTTAACAACGTTCCGTGCCGGCTCAAAGACATCGTCGAGCTGTTCCTCGATACGGGGGTCGGCAAGGGTGCTTACGCTTTTGTCAGCCAGCAGGAGATCGACGCCGTGCTTTCAGCGCGCCCGGAAGATCGCCGCGAACTGTTCGAGGAGGCTGCGGGCATCAAGAAGTACCGCGTTAAGAAGCGCGAGGCCCTGCGGAAACTCGAGTCAGCCGAGACTAATCTCAACCGCGTGCGGGACATAGTTGCGGAGCTCGAGGTGCAGCGCGAGCCGATGGAGAAGCAGGCAATCGCTGCCCGCCGGTATATGCTCTTGCAGGAGCGCCTTCACGAAATTGAGGTCGGATTGCTGGTCGCGGAGCTTCAGAAGTCGGACTACGAGTTTCACGCAAGTACGGTCGAACGCGACTCCGACCAGACGGCGCTGCTTCGTATGGACAGCGATATGGCGCGCCTGGATCGGTCCTCTGTCGAGGTCAGCGCCAGGTTGGTGCAGGCGGAATCAGAGCTGGATGCTGCGCGCCACAATTCGCAGACCTGGAACACTCGTATCGAACGAACGGAAAGCCGGCTCGCGCTGCTGTCTGAAAAGGGGCGAAGCGCTTCAAAGACACGCGAACAGACCGCCGCCGACCTGCGTTCTTTGGAGGAGGGTATCGAAAGCCTGGAAGATTCGCTGACCCAAAGCCAGGTCGAGCGAAGCGAGATGGAAGCGCTGGAGGCGACACAGCGAGAGGAGTGGGCGGGCCGAAAGGCCGCGCTGGCCGAACTGGAATCGGCAGTCCGTGAAGCGCTGCGCCAGGGTGAGGAGCGCCAAAGTGAGCGGGTAAGGCTGGCACGGCAAAAGGCCGCTCAGGAGGCTTCACTCAAGTCCGGCCGCGAACGCCATGCGGCAATATCTTCCCGCATCGCGAACCAAAAGGCAGAAGCGGAAGCCTTGGCGGGTTCGCTGGCGGAAGAGCAGCGGCGAGCGGCCATGGCAGGCGAGGCGCTCGAAAAGAAGCGGTGCGAGGCGCTTGCGCTGATGGCGTGCCGCGAAGAGCAGGAGCTGGAACGGCGGCGATTGCTAGTTGAACTGGCAGAATTGCGCAGCGCATTGGATGCCGCGCGGCGAACGCATGCGGAGCAGTCGTCCCGCTTCACAACCCTAACCGAGTTGCAGGACAACCACGAGGGATTCTACCAAGGTGTTCGCGCCGTCCTAGAGGCACGCAAACGCGGTAATCTGAACGGCCACTACCGTGCGGTCGTCGACCTTCTGACGGTACCCGAACCCTACCGGGTTGCAGTCGAAGTGGCGCTCGGGGGAAGCCTGCAGGACATCGTAACGATGACTGAATCGGAGGCGAAGGGCGGTATTGAGTGGCTCAAGCAGAACCGCGCGGGCCGAGCGACCTTTCTGGCGCTGCCCTTGCTGCGCTCGGGCAATCGGCTGGAACCGCCGCGCGGGGACGAATCCCGGCCGGGGTCGGTGGCGGTTAACGCCATGGACATCGCAGCGTGCGACTCCCGATACGCTCCGGTGCTCCAGCTGCTGCTTGGCCGCACGCTTATCGTGCCTGATATGGACGCCGCCATCGCAGTGTCGCGCCGCACTAGCGGCTGGAATAAGATCGTGACCTACGGAGGCGAGCTGCTCACTCCCGGCGGTGCGCTTACAGGCGGATCGCTCCAGGGGCGGGGCGCGCACCTGGTTGGGCGAAAGGGTGAGATCGACGACCTGAGGGCCAGGATACCGGCGCTGCTCGATTCGGTCACGTGCCGCACATCCGAAATGGAGCGTGCGCAGCAGGATATCCAGGAGATCGACACGGCGCGCGCTGTAACCGTTCGGCAGGAGGTGACCGTGGCATCGGAGGCCGCCGCCGCTGAAAGCGCTCTGAAGTCAGCGGAGCGGGAGACCGCGCGCCTGGTACGGGTCCGGCAGGATCAATTGGAAGCGGAGCAAAGCCTCGCCGCCGCCGCCGCCGCCGCTGTGGCCGAAATCGAGCGACTGGCAACGGAAGTCGAGGCGGGATCGGTCGAGAATGAGACCATGGAGGATTCGTTCTCCGTTCTTGCCGATCAGACGCGAGGCCTTGCCACGCAGCGGGATGCCTGCCGCACTTCCGCCGTCGCCCTGGAGGTCGAAGTCAGTCGGCTTCTGGAGAAGCGCGAGGGGCTTACTCGGGCCATTGGCGCGGACCGCGCGTCGGTGGCCGGCTTGCAGCAGCAGCACTCCGCGAAAATCGCACAACGGGCGACGGCGGAACGAGATGGGCGCGAGGCGATTGAGGAGCGTGACGGCCTTATTAAAGAGCTTGAAGAGTCGCGTGTCCGGCTCAAAGCAGCTGACGAGCAGTTGAACGTGGCATCCGGACAACGGCAGGCGCTCGGCGCGGGGAACTCGGCGATCACTTCCGCAATTCGAGACCAGGCGCTGCGTCGTGGTGAAGTAACGAAAAACCTTCACGACACAGAGGTACGCCTTGCCCGGCTCGAAATTCAGATGACTCAGGCGGTGGAGCGACTGCGGGATGAGTACTCGATCGAGCGGGCGGAGGCGCTGGCCCGGCCCGGGAACACGACGATCGACCGAAACACGTCCATGGAGGTTGGCAGGCTCCGCCGCGAACTGCGGACCATGGGCCATGTGAACACCGGCGCGGTCGAAGAGTACGATCGGCTGACGGAGCGTTTCGATTTCCTCACCGGGCAGCGAGCCGACCTCGATAGAAGCCGCGAGGCGCTTCTGAAGACCATTGAGGAGATCGACGAAAGTACCCGAGGCGTGTTCCTGGAAACATTCGATTCGGTCCGCGTGGAGTTCGAGCGCCTGTTCATCCGCCTATTCGAAGGCGGCAGCACGAAGCTCGTTCTGACCAAGCCGGACGATGTGCTGGAGACGGGGATCGATGTCGTGGCGCAGCCGCCGGGGAAGAAGGCGCAGCACCTTTCGCTGCTTTCGGGTGGCGAGCGAGCGATGACGGCGACCGCGCTGCTCTTCGCGTTTCTCGCGGTGCGGCCAAGTCCTTTCGTGCTTCTTGACGAGGTCGACGCTCCGCTCGACGGCGTCAACGTCGAGAAGTTTACCCGCCTTGTTAAGGACTTTAGCGAGCGCAGTCAGTTCCTGCTGATCACTCACAATCCCACAACCATGGAGGCCGCGCCGAACTGGTATGGCATCACTATGCGGGAGCCGGGTGTCAGCAGCGTTCTATCCTACCGCGTGCCTCAAGAGACGACCCTTACTGAAGAGAAGGCGATCGTCGCGATGGCGTAGGCTGCGATCGGAACGCCGCAGACTTCGATTTACAGATCTTTCGGATCGGCACGGGCAGCGGATCGCTAGTCCGGCGCTAGCCCGGCGGGAATGGGGGCCCACATTCGGTCCTCCGAGCGTGGAGGCGTGAGTTTCGACTCTGCGCCGGCAATCTGAATGATGAACCTAGTCGGGTCCAACGCCTGTACCATCCGAGCCGCACCTTTCCCAAGATCGCTGATATTCCAGGCGAGAATGGAGGGGTGCGCCCGGTCGCGTCGAAGGAGATCCATTAGCTCGGCCTGGGCGATTGCCGCAGTCTGTCCTCTGCGCGGGCCTACTACGACCAGTATTCCGATCTCGTCAGTAAGCGCCAGCAGCGCGGGTACGGGCGCATCCAGATAGATTACATTGACCCCGGTCGACTTCAGCTTGCTCAGTTGATCGCGCATGGAGCTCTTGGCCTGGTCTGTCTCGAGGATCAGTGGCTTAACAGCGTCCGATCCGGCGGTCTTTGGCGAAATTGCGGTTCCGTTTATTGTGATTGCGCCGTCTTTCCAGCCGAAATCACGGAAGCCAAATCGGGTTTCCGTCGTGTCGAGCACATCTTTATCCTGGTGGAACACCAGTTCCAGCGAGTAGAGTGTAGGCGTAGTCAGGGACCAGGGTACGAGGCGCTTCTTCGGCACATTGACAACCATGGTAGTTACATTGCGCTTGGGCGTGAGACTCAATACCTGGCCGGTGGACTTGATGTCGGAATTCGGAGGGCCGAGGACAACGACGCGGGCGTCCAGCGAGGCGTCACCACTCTTGTCGCTCGTATTGGTCAGTTCGACTTCCGCCCTGAGATTGCCGAGCGGGCCTCCATAGGGGAACACATCGTCGATGAACGCCTCATCGTGGGCCATCATCTGAACGCCCTGCCAGATGCCCACTCCATGGTCTGGGCTACCTTCCACCCTTACAGCGAGCAGGTTCTTCGCGCCGACCTTCACCTCTTTTGTGACATTGAACACAAACGGTGTCGCTCCTCCGGAATGGTCGCCGATATACTTACCATTCAGCCATACTTGGGCTTGCTCCGCAACGGCTGAGAACCGAATCCGTATCGTCTGGCCCAGCCATGCACCCGGCGGGTCGATTTCGCGGAAAAACCAGACCGCCGTTTTTGCGCCCGGCGAAGATCCGGACGGCAGGAATGATGGGATGCCGATCGGCTTGGCGGTGGCCGGCGCCGATTTCGCCCAGCCACCGGCTTCGCCCAGATTGCCGGGATCTTCGAGAAACGACCATCCGTCATCGATTGCTTTAGTATCCCGGCCGTGTCGAGGTGGGGTTGCAGCAGGTTTGCGCGGTGGCGGCGCATACGAACGCTCGGCGTCTGCCGCCGGCAGCGCGAGGAGCGTCGCGAGTAGAGCAGCCGCAAACATCACGGCGTGCCGATAGCTTCGTCGTAGAGAACCCGCAAGCGCCCACACTCGGGCGTCCGCGCCGGAATGGACGCCAGTGAGCGGGATTCCGCCCAATGTCCAGTCAGTCGTACCTCGAAACCGATTGCGCGCCGGATTATGGAACATCGAAATAGGGCGCCTTTCTACCCGATTCAGAGTGGCTTGGCATAATGGACTATTAGACGCGCGGGTATGCGGTAAGTGACAGCGCTTCGCCACAAACATAGGCCGAATCCAATGCGCGAGGAAATGGCAGCCTATCGCGTATAATTAAGCAACTGTGGTCCAAAAGACTGCATGGAAGCGAAATTCCAACCCGGAAACCTTCAATCTTCTAAGGAGTGTGGCTTATGGAGCTGGCTCTATCACCAACTCGCACGGACCTTCCAGTTCGCGAACTTCTGCATTTAATGGCGCTCGCGCGCGAGGGCGATCGGCGGGAGGGAATTCTGCTTCGCCAAGGGAAGGGATGGTTCCAGGTGTCCGGCATGGGGCACGAGGCGCTGGCCGCCATCGCCTACTTACTCACTCCGAACGACTATATCTTCCCCTACTATCGCGACCGCGCGCTTGTGCTGGCCCGTGGCGTTTCCAATTACGACCTGGCCCTGGCCTATTTCGCCAAACGGCATAGCAGCAGCGGGGGCAGGCAGATGCCGGGGCACTTTAGCGACCGATCGAGAAATATCTTCTCCGTTGCGACTCCTACTGCGTCTCAATGCCTGCCTGCCGCGGGGGCCGCTTGGGGAGCCCGCATGGAGGGAAGCGATCGCGTAGTGGTATGTACGGTGGGGGACGCCGCCATTCGAGAGGGCGAATTTTACGAGGCGGTGGCTTTCGCGCTCCAGGAGTCGCTGCCCGTCGTTTTTGTCATCGAGGACAACCGTTACGGTATAAGTACGCCGACCGCAAAGCATTTTCCTTACCGGCTGGGCGCGCTCGGCGAACAGTGCATGGTCCATATCGACGCGCGCGACGTGTTTACCGTACATAAAGCCGCTTCCGAAGCTATATTGAAGGCGAGGACCGGAGCCGGACCGACTGTCCTTTGGTGCGATGTGGACCGGCTATGCTCGCATACGAGCAGCGACGACCACAGGTTGTATCGGTCGATTGAAGACATCACGTCCGACCAACGCCGAGACCCGATTGATAAGCTCTCCAGGCGTCTAATTGAGGAAGGCGCATTGACCGAGGCGGAATGGGCGGCCGAGCTTGCCGATATTGCGCGTCGGGTTGACGCGGATTATCGAACGGCAGCCGCTGAGGATGATCCGGGTCCGGAAGATGCGGAGCGCGAGCTGTTCGGCCCCGCATTTGCAGCGGAAGCTCCGCCGGTTAGCTTCACCGGAGATACCAATATGGTCACCTCGGTGAACGAGACCCTGTCGCGCGCTCTTGAACAGAGTGACAAAGTGGTAATGTTCGGAGAGGACATTGAGGATCCAAAAGGCGGCGTTTTCGGCATTACAAAGGGCTTGTCGCGGCGATTTCCTAACCGCGTGATGAACTCACCTTTGGCGGAAGCGACGATCAT
>JAYTEU010000109.1:0-4193 GCA_043734985.1 Chthonomonadaceae bacterium | reverse complement strand
CTGATCTCGGACGCCTTCTTCAGCGCCGCCGGGTTGGATTTCACGGCGTCTCCGCCTTCCGCGATCGCCTGCAGCATCCCTTCGACCGTGGAGCGATGGTTCTTCATCCACTTGTCGATGCCGATGATGACGCACGGCATCTGCGAGCTGTACTCCTTGGTGGAGACGATCGAGATGAGGCCGCCCTTCTTCTCCGCGATGGTGACGTCGCCGGGCGTCCAGGTCACGACCGCGTTGACGGCGATGTCCTTCGTCTCGCCGGTACGCTTGCCGTTGCGCACCACGGGCCGCACCTCATGGTAGCCCGCAATGTACTTCTGCGCCGCGTCGATGTAATCGTTGGCGTTCACCCAGTTGAGGGCGTCCGGATCGTAAGTCTTCTCGTCCGGATTGGTGCGCAGGCCGTTGTCGCCGAGCCACTTCTGGGCGATGTTCCAGTCTCCATCCCGCAGCACCCCGGCGCAGAGCCCGCCCCGGCTGGCCGAAGGGTCGGCTTTCCAGGCAGCGGGGGCCATCAGCTTATCCTCGCCCCGGGAGTAGCCCGCCGCGCCGACGATCTTTGCGGTGTAGTCCGGGCCAATGCGGTGCAGCGTGTCGTTCAGCGGCTTGAGGAAGGCGGCGGCGCCGTCTCCCATGATCGTGACGAAGTGCGCGCCCTTGTCCGGATTGGAATTTCCCTGGCTGAGCTGGGTGGCAAACGAGGTGAGCGCCTCCTGAAGCTTGCTGTTGTCATCCTGGCGCGCGAACTTGAAATTGACGCCGTGGCCGCACATAAGGCTGCCATGCGTGGCCTGCGCTCCGCCGTTGGCGAAGTGCATGCCCATCTGTGCATTCCACGCGTAGCCGAGGAGGCGCACCTCCGGCTTATCGGTGCAGCCCGCGCCCTCTCCGGGCAAGGCGACGTTCGACCCCGACCCAGGCGCCTCGGTGCGATTTCCCAGGCCGCCGGTCGATGGAACTACGGAGTTCTTGTCGTTCGCGGGCGGGGCCAGCAGATTGAAAAACTTGACGATCCCGAATACAATGCCGATCACCAGGATAAAAATGGCGGCTTTACCTGCCGGTTTGATCTTCATGTCCTACCTCGCTCAAATGACGCTCGAAATGGTTGTCCAATCCGGTTTGACGGAAACTAATCCGGCGCCGTTTCGTGTCGCGCGGAACCTGCGGTTGTATTCGCGCTCGCGGGCCGCGAGTCCTGCGCGTATCTAATTGGTTAAAGTGGAGTAGTCCGCGCATTGGGTCACGGTGGCAAGCCGGCAATTAGACAAATTGAATTCGCAGCATGAGTTCAACTAAAGTTCATTTAGTACGAATAGCGCCTATGGTAGAATAGTGATATTCAGTAGATCAACAGTGACTTCGAATTCAGGAAAATACCGATGAGTACGATTTCCATTTACAACGATACCGATCCGGCAAGCAAACTTCGATATAGGGCTATCGCGGGCGACCGGCAGGTGTTCGGCGCTACGCGTGGGCAGGCGCTCGATGCTTTGACAGCGGAGTGGGGCGACAAGGTTCAAGAGACAGTCATTCTCATCGAGCGATTTGATCCCGATATGTATTTCACCGAAGAAGAACAGCGGCGCAAATAGGAACTAATGGCTGGCCGAGAGTTACTGACACCTGAGCAGCGTTCAGAATTAGAAGGTCTGCTTGATGCCGAACTCGATGCTACGATCGCGCGAAGCATGCAATCCGTTCCGAAACCGTTGCCTTGAGTCGCTTTTATGCCCCGGTTGCCAGGCGCGCGGCACATCGGTGCGAATACTATCAGGCGCCCGAGATCGTTGGGCGCACTGCAACAGGTCGTGCCACGGTAAATCGCCTTCGGATGAACCGTAGCCATCAAGTTCGGGCACGGCGGCACTGGATCGAACTGGACATCTTCCCGTGACTTCGGTGCAGTACTTTTCCTACAACTTCATCGGCGCTATATTTCACGCGCTTGGCGACTCATTTGCGGAAGCGCGGGCCAAGCTGAAAGCGCTGGAGGGCCGAATGGACGAAGCTGAAAGCGCATCCGCCGGCGAGCTGGCCGCGCTCCTGCCCCCGCTCTAAAGCGGCATCGATCGGGATAGCAAAATGCGGAAGTCGATAAAGTGGTCTATCATTGCAGGGCCTCTATGTGCCTTGCTGCTAGGCTCTACGGTCGTATATCGTGAACTGCGGCAGGACAGGCTCGATCAATCGTTGATTTCGGCCATCAAGCGTCGCCAAACCCAGCAGGCCATCGCGCTCTTAAGGGAGGGCGCAAGCTCCACTGCCGTCTACTATCCCTATGCCCCGCTCTCTCCACGGTCGCTGATGTCCACCTTTCTCTCGAAGCTCCGCGGGCAAGCGACCGCAAAGGAGGGGAGACTCTCGGCTTTAATGCTCGCATGCACGATGACCGACGACCATTCCACGTTCGCCTGGCCAGCCGCCCCATCCCTATTGCGCGCTCTTCTGAGCAGCGGAGCCGATCCAAATGCATCGATTCAGGATTACTCCGCGTTGGCCACTCAGGTTGAATGCGGACCGGAAGAGAATGTCCGTATTCTGCTGAAAAACGGTGCAGATCCCAACCGGATCGTTGGCTACCCGCCACTATTGAGCGCGATTGTAAGGGGTGATATCCCGGTAGCAGACGTCCTTCTACAATATGGCGCGAGGACAGACAAGCGGGTCTATTGCGGCTACACAGCCTTAGATTCTGCGGTAGTCAACAGCAGGGCGAATGACGAAATGCTCAACCTGATTTTGTCTCATCACCCAAAGACTAATGAACGGGGCGCGGATGGCATTACATCGCTTATGTATGCTGTCAGCCATGGCCCCATGACCGTCAGCATTCTGCTCAAGCACGGCGCCGACGCCTCACTCAGAGACAAGCTTGGGCACAGCGCACTGGACCGTGCCGTATCGCTGCCCAATTCGCCGGAAAAGGAATCTGTTATCCGGTTGCTGACGGCATCACTTCATTCAGCCCGCGCCGCAAGCAACTCCCCTCAATCTCTGTAGAGTTCCCAGAAGGCCGCAGTCTCGTACCGAGACCGCGCCAGGTTTCCGTGTGCCGACCGATTATCGTAGCCGCACGCTGCGAAATTCGTAAAACCCGTTCCTTCCTCGTGACGTAGTGCAATGTACCGGTCCGGCCCGAAGACGCCAGAGGGCGCGCCCTTTATCACGCCTCGCGCCGAGCAACCGTCCAGGAGCTTTCGATGGAGTGCCCCAGATGTGCCGAAATGGTAGCGTAGGGAGTACCCAATAACTGTCGGCCGTATACGCGGATGGAATACATTCACAACTTGCAGAAAGGGGGCTGCTTCCGCAGCACTGGTCGTACCGAATAGAGCTTTCAGTTAAACGTTGCATAGTTGGTGCCGGGTACAGAACGAACCCGCACCCAAGGGGTACCTGCAAAAACAAGCGTCGGGTCCCCCTGGGTGGGACGCGGGACTGTGCAACAGTTATTCTGTGACGAGCCCTTAGCGCTGCAATATCGCAGCTTACGATCCCTCATAGTGGACGTGGCACTCGGAGAGCTTTACGGAGGCCAGCGTCAGCAGCAGGATGATGAGGAACATGATCCAGCCCATGGCGCAGGCGTAACCCATCTGCAGATCGCGGAATGCCTTGTCGAACAGGTACATGGTGTAGAAGTAGGTGGAGCGAGCGGGCGATCCGCCGGGGAACATTACGTAGGGGACGGTGAAGACCTGGAGGGTGCCGATAATGCCCATGATGACGTTGAAAAGAATGACGGGGGAGAGCATCGGCAGCGTGACGTTGCGCGTTTTGGACCACCAGCTTGCGCCATCGAGATCGGCCGCCTCGTAGAGCTGGAGCGGGACGTCCTGGAGACCGGCGAGGTAGATTACCACCGCGTTCCCCGCCCCCCAGATGGACATCACGATCAGCGCGGGCTTGGCCCAGGTAGTATCGCTCAGCCAGTTCGGTGGGCTGAGCTGGGTGGCAAGCTGGATACCCTTGAGATGAAAAAGGTGCAGCACGGCGCTCACGGGAGTCAGCAGCAGGTTCACAAACATGAGCGGGTATTTCACGACCGGATTCAACAAATTGCAGATGGGCTGGAGCGCATGGTTCAGTATGCCGTGCTGTCCGTTGAAGACCCAGAGCCAGAGCACCGCAAGCGATACGGACGGGACCAGCGAGGGTATATAAAAGAGCGTGCGATAGATAGTCAT
>JAYTEU010000108.1:0-5902 GCA_043734985.1 Chthonomonadaceae bacterium | reverse complement strand
CGCAGTGCGCTGCGGCAGGCATTGCGACCGTCAGTCTGCGTGCCACGCGCAATGCACTTCTCGCGGACGGCAAGCAGACGACAACGGTGCGCGCGGAGGTCCGGGACAACACGGGACGTTTTGCCGCTGAAAATACGCTCGTCCAGTTCCAGACCAATGTAGGTATCCTCTCCTCCTCGCAGGCCCCCACGCACGGCGGTACCGCTACGGTTACGCTTCACAGCGCCACCACCGGCGTGGCCCGCGTCACGGCGTTTGTGGCCGGAGGCGTCAGCGCGCCGCTCGAGATCCTTTTTACGGACGATCCCGAAGCCACCTTCCAGGGAAACAACTATATGTTGTTCACCGGGTCCAGCTATCTCGCCTACAGCGCCACCGATAAGGCGATCGAGGCGCTGGGCAAAAACGGCGGCGCCAGACTAGCCTATCGTAATACTGAGATTACCGCGGATCGGCTGCAGATGTCCTGTACAGATCTTATCGTGCGGGCACGCGACAACGTAACGATCAAGCGCGCGGGCAAGACCATCAAGGCGACTCGCCTCTACTACAGCCTTCAATCTGGTGACGGCTATGCGATCGCCGAGCTCGACAATAAGATGCAGCCCATCTCGCTGGCGGGTGAAAGCCTCCGCGCGGAGCCGAGCAAGACGCCCATTCCTACTTCCTACATGGGCATTCCCGAGCTTCAGGTGAAACTGAACATCGTGGCAAGAAGCATCACCTTCTTCCCTGGCGATAGGCTTCAGTTCCGACGCCCTCGCTTCTTTCAGGATCAGGCGCAGATACTGGCGCTGCCCTATTACGAAACTGGCCTCTATTCCAACGAACTCTTCACCGACCAGTTCCTGAGTGTCGGTACCAGCGGCTTCGGGCTTAACCTGCCCTTCTATTACAACCTGTCGCCCCGGGGAGACGGAATCGTCTACCTACGGCACCAGCAGCCTTTGGGTCGCGGCTACTATGCAACGCAGCCTGGCTGGGCGATAGATGTAATTCAGGGGTATTCGTCTCAGGGAGATCACCGCTACGAGGGCGCGTATGGGTTTACCAACCTGACGCGCGGCGACTGGAGCTTCCGCTTCAATCACAACCAGGAGTTCAATTCCAAGACCCAGGGGTCCTTCGATTTGGAGTTTCCGCGCCACAACAGCGTCTTCACCGCTGCCAACTTCTCCCATCAGATGAAGGCGATTAGGGTAGGCGCGGACTTCTCCGGCGGTCAGACGTTCGAAGGCGCCAAGACCATAAGCTCCCAGGCCAATCTCTTCGCGGAGACCCTCCCGCATGCGCTCCTGGGGTCCCGCAGTTACCAGTACTCGATAGGCACGAACTATACGACGGGGCAGACACGCACAAACCTTGCCGGCGTGGCGAGCTATAACCAGACCACTGAGAATGCGACGATGCGCATCTTCAGCAGGCCGACGCTGCTGGATAAGCGCACGACGTTTAACAACTCATTTACCTTCGGCCATACCTGGTCGGACACGGGCGGTACGGGACTGACTACGCTGGCAACGCTTTCTCTCGATCATACACTGGCGGGCGGCGGCGGTATCAATCTTTCCTACGACTTCGTGAATCAGCCGCGAAGTATCTTCAACGCTAACGGCCGGCATCGAGTCAGCGCGAACTTCACCACCCAGAGCGCCAAGCGATTCCAGGCGTTCATCTTCGGCAGCGCCTATCTCGATGCACCGGAGGCCAGCATCCTCGCCGACGTCTCGTACAAGCTCAACAGCCATTGGCGCTTGATAGGCGCCGTAACGCTTCAGCGTTTCGAAAGCCAGACCTATAACGACATCGAGTTCATTATCGGCCGCCGTATCGGCGCCCGCGAACTCCAGCTCGCCTACTCGACGCAGACCAAGCGCTTCTCCTTCGACTTTACCGCGACGCGGTTCTAAGTAGACATTCTAGGTAGGATTCATGCGTAGGGGCGGGCCTTGTGCCTGCCCATTCCAACGTAGGATTCATGCGTAGGGGCGGGCCTTGTGCCTGCCCAACCCAACGTAGGATTCATGCGTAGGGGCGGGCCTTGTGCCTGCCCAACCCAAGGGGCAACCACAAGGGATTGCCCCTACGTTCGGTCCATCCAACCTACCTTGACGCACTACTAGGGGTCTTATCCTAAGCCGCCGCGCCGGTCAGCCATGCCGGTCGTCGCGCCTCGAACGCGGTTATGTCCGGTTCGTGCTGGAGCGTGAGCCCGATATCGTCGAGGCCGTTCATCAGGCAGTGGCGTCGAAACGGGTCTACGGTGAACGGGGTCGAAAAGCCGAGCGTGTCGGAGACGGTCTGCTTCTCCAGGTCGATCGTCAGCGAATAGCCGCTGTTGTCCCGAGCGCGCGCCACGAGCATATCCACGGTCGCCTCGGGAAGTGTCACCGGCAGTATGCCGTTCTTGAAGCAGTTATTGTAAAAGATGTCGGCGTACGAGGGCGCAACCAACGCGCGGAAGCCGTAGTCCTCCAGCGCCCACGGCGCGTGTTCCCGTGACGAGCCGCACCCGAAGTTCTTTCCCGCAATTAAGATAGTCGCTCCCTGGAGTTCTCGCGCATTTAGCTCGAACTCCGGGTTCGGCGTCTTTCCGTCGGCAAGGTATCGCCAATCGAAAAAGAGAAATTTGCCGAATCCCGTCCGTTCGATCCGTTTCAGGAACTGCTTCGGAATGATCTGGTCCGTATCGACGTTCGCGCGGTCCAGCGGCGCAGCCAGCCCCGTCTCCCTAACAAAAGCCTTCATATCGATGTGCTCCTAATTAATCCAAGTCTCGTATATCGACCAGTCGTCCGGCCAGGGCGGCGGCGGCTGCCATCGCCGGGCCTACGAGATGTGTTCGCCCGCCTTTGCCCTGACGCCCCTCGAAGTTGCGGTTCGAGGTAGATGCGCACCGTTCGCCGGGCTGTAGTATGTCCGGGTTCATGCCAAGGCACATCGAGCAGCCCGCCTCGCGCCAATCGAAACCGGCCTCCTTGAAGATCTTGTCTAGGCCCTCCGCCTCGGCTTGGCGCTTCACCTCCGCTGAGCCGGGGACGACCATCGCGTGGACGCCGGGGCTGACGTGCCGGCCCTTTGCCACTTCGGCGGCGATTCGCAGATCCTCGATCCGGCCGTTCGTGCACGATCCGATAAAGACCTTGTCCAGCGCAAGCGACTGAAGCGGCGCGCCCGCGGTAAGGCCCATGTACTCAAGTGCGCGCTCGATGGCGCGACGGTCCGACGGATTCTCATAATCGCTGGGCGAAGGCACCCGGCCTGTGATCGGCGCGACCATGCCGGGGTTCGTTCCCCAGCTCACATGAGGGGCGATCTCAGCCGCATCCAGTGTCACTAAGGTGTCGAATGTGCTGCCCGGATCGCCCGGCAACGCTCGCCAGGCAGCCTCGGCTTCGGTCCAATACTCTCCCTGGGGCGCGAACGGCTTGCCCTTCAGATACTCGAGCGTCTTATCATCCGGCGCGATCGTGCCCGCTCGAGCGCCGGCTTCGATGCTCATGTTGCAGACCGTCATGCGGCCCTCCATGGAGAGCGCGCGGATGACTTCGCCGGTATACTCCACGGCGTACCCCGTAGCGCCATCCGTGCCGATCTTGCCGATTATGGCCAGAATCACGTCCTTGGCCGAAACGCCCGTTCCAAGCGTGCCGTCGACGCGGATCTCCATCGTTCGAGGTCTCGACTGCGGCAGGCATTGCGTCGCCAGGACGTGCTCTACTTCGCTGGTGCCGATCCCGAACGCCAGCGCCCCGAAAGCGCCGTGCGTGCTCGTGTGGCTGTCTCCGCAGACAATGGTCTTGCCGGGCTGCGTAAGGCCAAGCTCCGGTCCAATCACATGCACGATGCCCTGGCGGCGGCTATGAAGATCGTACAGCGTAATGCCGAACTCGTGACAGTTTGTCGCGAGCGTATCCATCTGTACCTTGGAAATCGGGTCCGCAATGGGCAGCGCTCGATCGGTGGTCGGCACGTTATGGTCCATCGTGGCGACGGTCAGATCGGGACGGCGAACGCGCCTGCCGCTCAACCGGAGACCCTCGAAAGCTTGCGGCGACGTTACTTCGTGTACAAGGTGGAGGTCGATGTATAGCATCGCCGGCTGGCCGACCTCCTGGCGCACCACGTGGGCGTCCCAGATTTTCTCAAACATCGTCCTCGGTGAAGATGTGTCCTGCATAATTTTTCCTTTCGCGGTCTTGCAAATAGTATATCCGCAAAGGCAAGTATAGTCAAAGTCTTGCTTCCGATGCAAACGATAGCCAGCGCCTATCGATTGGCGCGGACGTATGAGTGCTCGGCCGCTCCCGGTGTGATTAATTGACAAAGCTTAGGTGCGTAAGTTATACTACCCCCGTCCGCCGCGCCATGCCGAGGAACGTCCTGGCGCGAACGCGCGCGTCATTCTGAAACGTGTCTTCCCAACGCCCGCCGTTCCGCTTGCGATCGATGTAGCGCGAAGTAGGCGCGAAGTAGGCGCGAAGTAGGCGCGGCTAATGGATATGTGCTGGGATGCCGGACGGTCAAAATTCAGGAAATGATTACATGCAAGAAATCCTAAAGATCCTGGAACGTAATGCACAGGCTACACCGGCTCAGATTGCGGCGCTTACCGGGCTAAAGGAAGCGGATATTGCGGAAAAGATTTCAGAGTGGGAATCGTCGGGAATCATCCGCCGGTATAAAACGGTCATCGATTGGGAAAAGTTTGGCGTCGAAAAGGTCTTCGCCTTTATTGACGTAAGAGTAAGCCCGGCGCGCGGAGTCGGTTTCGACGATGTCGCTGAACGGATTTACCGATACCCGGAGGTCCATTCGGTCTACCTGGTATCCGGCGCCCAGGATCTGCGCTGCGTTGTTGAGGGCCGTAACATTAAGGAGATTGCCGACTTTGTAGCGCAAAAGCTCTCGACGATCGATCGCGTTAACGCCTGCTCGACCCATTTTCTGCTCAAGAAGTACAAAGATGACGGCGACATATTTGCGGAGATGGAAGCCGATCACCGACTGATGGTTGCCCCATGACTCCGCGCAAACCCCTTAACCATGTGATCTCCAACTGCCCGCCATCCGGAATTCGGCGCTTTTTCGACATTGCTCAGCAGATGGAGAATGTCATTTCGCTGGGAGTCGGCGAACCGGACTTCGTGACGCCCTGGTGCATCCGCGAGGCGGGAATCTGGTCGCTCGAGCGCGGATTCACGACATACACGTCCAATAGCGGCTTGCTGCCCTTGCGCGAGCGTATCTGTGCAATGCTGGCGCGGCGCTATGGCGCGGATTACGATCCCGTGACCGAGTGCCTGATAACCGTGGGCGTCTCGGAGGGGCTGGATCTGGCGCTCAGGGTGCTGCTCAACCCCGGCGACGAAGTCCTGGTGCCCGAACCTTGCTACGTGTCCTATATTCCGGGAATCGAGTTTGCCGGTGGAGTGGCGGTTCCCATCAAAACCGATTACTGCGATGGGTTTCGGCTGCACGCGGATCGTATCGCGGAGGCGATCACGCCACGCACCAAGGCCATGCTCCTGGCGTCCCCAGCAAATCCGACCGGCAGCACGCAGACGCGCCGGGATCTAATGAGATTGGCGGATATTGCAAACGAACACGATTTCTACCTGCTTTCCGACGAGATATACGACCGCCTGACCTACGTGGGCGAACATACCTGCTTAGGGACACTTCCCGGCGCGCGCGAGCGTACAATAGTACTGAACGGATTTTCGAAGGCGTACGCTATGACCGGCTGGCGGATCGGATATGCCTGCGCGCCGGAACCGATCGCAACGCTCATGACCCGTGTTCACCAGTACACCATGCTTTGCGCGCCTCATGTGTCGCAGCTCGCTGCGGTCGAGGCGCTGGACAGTGCGGAGAACGAAGTAGTGGAGATGGTTCAGGA
>JAYTEU010000107.1:0-6110 GCA_043734985.1 Chthonomonadaceae bacterium | reverse complement strand
AGCGCTTCAAAATCCTGGAGTGATGGTTTCCGAGGGTTGAATTGGGCGGTCCATTGCGACTCGGCTTCCCTCGCCAATTCGGGAATCATCGCTTCGTCTACGCCACAATCTCTGAGTGAAGGCGGCATATCGGCGAGTGCGAGCATCGCTTCCAAGCGCGTAACCAGCGCGGTGACGGCGACTGAGGCAGATTCGTCCGATCTTGCCAGGCCGCCGAAGACTGCGAGCTCTCGGTAAAGCTCTCGTGTGTCAGGCTGTTCCGCGTTGAACCGGACGATGTGCGGCAGCATTATACCGACGGCCTGCCCGTGAATGACGCCGAAATGCGCGGTCAACGGGTTCGCGGCGGAGTGTGCCGCGCCCAGCATACTGTTCTCGATGGCGGTTCCGGCAAAAGCAGCGCCCAGCAGCATCCGCGCGCGGTCTTCCAGACTATCGGGTTCCTGAAGCACGCCGGGAAGATGGTTGATTGTAAGGCGAAACGCCTCGCGGGAGTATAGCTGAGAGAGCGCGTTTCGCTTGCGCGTCACGGCGGTTTCGACGGCGTGAGAGATCGCGTCGATCCCCGTGCAGGCTGCGACGCCACGGGGCTGCGAGAGGGTCAGAAGCGGATCGAGCAGTGCAATGCGCGCCGCGGCTTTGGGATCACCACAGGCCATCTTCGCGTGCGTATTCTCGTCTGCGATGAGGGCGAACGACTGGCACTCGCTGCCGGTACCGGCTGTCGTCGGAATCGCGATTAGGGGCAGCATCTCGCGAGTAGCCTTGCCGACGCCCCAATAGTCGTGCATTCGACCGCCGTTGGTAAGCAGAAAATTGCAGCCTTTAGCGGTGTCCATGCTACTTCCGCCGCCCAGTCCGATCAGGATATCGATGTCTGCTGAGCGGGCGGCTTTCAGACAAGCATCTACATCGAGCGTTGTCGGGTTCTCTCGCACCCCATCGAAGACAACGGCCGCAATTCCCGCAGCGCTTAATGCCGAGCAGGCGCGATCGACATGGCCCGCCGCGACAATTCCGGCATCGGTGACAATGAGCGCCCTGTGCGCGGACAGCCCTTGAGCCAACTCTCCCAAGCGATCGATCGTATTCAGGCCGAAAACTACGCGCGTGCGCGGATTAGAGTCGAACCCGAGAATGCCGGATGTCATAGATTGCTTCTTGCCAGATGTTATTTGCGATCAGTATTACGTCCAAGCTGGCCAGGCCGATAGACGACCCGGCACACTCAAAGGTTACCCGGCCATCGCACGCAGGCGGTACCCGGCGTCCTCCGGACGCAAGTGCCAATTCCGTCCCCCCTATTGCTGGGATCGTTACTTAGTGGCTATAGCGCCGCTCGCTGAATTGCTCTGCGCCGATACAAAAACTCGAAAAGGTTTCCCTCGTGCGGCTGGTCCCACTGGACGCGGGTCGTAGGCAGAGGTCCGATATTGAGTCTTGAGATGTGCGGGGAGGCAATCAGACGATCCAGGAAGTCGGAATCTTGCGTCAGCGCCGTAACGACGAGAGACGGACCCATCCTGTCCAGCATCTCATCCTGCGAAACCTCGACGACACTGGCATACGGAAAAAGGAACTCACGGTTCGCCAGGGGATGGTCCATCGTTGCGCAGCGCACGACGGTCGGAAGCAGATAGGTACTGCCTTCGCGCTTCACCAGGCGCGGCCCTGTACGGTGCTTCGCAGTGATATCTTCCGCACCCGGGTTCGCGAGGTCGTTTGAAATCGTGGAATCGATCGATTCGGCCATTCTGGGATTTGCAAACCCTGCCAGGATCGCGGCGTCATCGTTCTTGGCGCGCGGTACGAGTTCCGAGAGCCTTGCAGCTACCGCGTCAGCGATCTTATCGGCATGTCTGGGCGCCAGGATCGCCGACGCATTTACGCAGCTTCGGCCGCCGTTGTCGGCGATAGATGAGACGATAAGGTCCACAAACTCGGGCCATCGATCGACCAGGTCTTCACCGATAAGGATCTTGCTCCAGCCCGGACCGTGCACCTCGACGCCGGGGTTTCCCGCATAGCGCTCGACGGTACTGACGTCGCCAAAAACGAGGGCGCGGCTGCAGCCTTCCAGTACGGCGGCGCTTCCCTCATGGTCGGTCGGGTAGAAGCTGAAAGCCTCCGGCGGACAGCCCGCCCCGATAAACGCCTGGATAATCCGAAAAGGAGTCCACGGCTCTTCGCGCCCCGGCTTCAGAATAACAGGGATTTTCAAGGCGATGGAGGGCATCCAAAGCGAATTGACGCCCGGCGAATTGCTGGGGAGTACCACGCCAAGCGCGTCGGCTTCAGCGAAATAGCTCACCGGCACGCCTGCCTGCTCGCCAATTCCCGTATCCAGCACGCCCGATTCCAGGCCCCGGGTAAGCCCGCGGAGGATAGTGGGCATCTCGACGAAGACTTGCTGAATCTTGGCCATATTGCGCCTGACCAGTGAAAAAGGCAGGCCGCTCGTCGCGGAGAGGGACTCCATGTAGGACTGGGGCGACTGAGTCTGGCCCTCGCCCAGCGGTAGGGCCGCCTCCATGAATAGGCGGCCCGCCTCGGCGCTGATTGCTAGAAGCCGGTCGGCAGGCACGGCGCGCAGCGCGTCGCGCGACATGCGCCGTAGGTCGCGGCGTATCAGACCTGCATTCGCCTGACTGACGGTTGCGGCAGGCTCGCCCGTACAGACGTCGACCAACTCGATTTTGTCCAGGCTATCGTAGATATGGCCCCGGCGCAGGATGGGAATGTGAGGAAGTGTCATAGTCAGCGTGAAGGTTGAACGGCAGCTTTCTTTCCGCCTACCGAAATAAGGTGGCTCACGGTTCGCAGGTATAGGACGCCCCCCGCCACGGCGGGCGTGGAGTGCGAGGGTTCGCCGAGGTCGGTGCGACCGAGCAGTTTGAACTGGTCACCGGCCTCGATAACGACGCTTTCGCCCTTCGCGCTCATGGCATAGAGCTTTCCATTGATACAGACAGGAGACCCGAAGAAGTTCCCTCCGACGCGCTCCATCCAAACCTGATCGCCCGTCTCCGCCTTGAGACAGGTAACGATCCCGCCATCTCCCCAGGCATAGATACGATCTCCTACTACTATTGGAGTAGGCACGTTCGAAGGGCCTCGCTGCAGTTTATACGCTACTTTTGGCTCTATCTTGTTCTTCTTCGAGCCGGGGTGAACGGCTACCGCCTGTTTCTCGCCGCTCCCGATTCCGGCAGTCGCGAATATCAGGTCTCCCGCAATGACAGGAGATGCCACGCAGCGTAGCGTGAATATTCCGGGCGCTTCCCAATTTAGCTCGCCGGTTTTCGGGTCGAGGCTGGTCATCCCGTGGGCAGAACAGGTGAAGACAACTTCCTGCGGCCCGTCTTTCGGCGTGTACAGCAGTGGCGTCGCATAGGCAGCGCCCGCCATTCTCGCGCGCGGCCGCTTCCAAACGGTATCGCCGGTCTTGCGATCCATCCCGATCAGAAAACCCTCGGCGCCTTCTTCTTCCTGGTAGACTCCCATTATGACGACATTCCCGACCACGATAGGCGACGTACCCCCGCCATGCTGGATCGCCAGTTTGCCGAGATCGCGCTTCCACAGCTCTTTGCCATTGTGGTCGAATGCCAGGACGGAGATCGAGTCAGGAGTCGCCCAGGTGACGTAGACGGCGTCCGCGTCGACCACGGGCGTAGAGCTGGCGGAGCTATTGTACTCGTGGTGATGGAAAGTCTTAAACTCGTAGGTCTTGGTCCAGAGGCTCTTGCCGTCCGCAGCGTTCAGGCAGAGCAGGTGGCGCTTGCCCTTGTCCTCCTCCGCGCTGGTTACAAATATCCTGCCGCCCCACAGCACGGGGGAAGAGTGCCCGATGCCAGGCAGTTCCACACGCCAGTTGTAATCGCTGGGCGAAAATGAGACAGGAACCGTCGTTGCGCTCGACATCCCCTGCCCGTTCGGCCCGCGAAAGCGTGTCCACTCCTGCGCGAACACGCAATTCGGCATTAGTAGTAGCGCAATAACGATCACCAAGCTGCTGGATCTCATTAGCCGTCCTAGTCTATATGTCTGTATATGAACAGCGTGTGGCTCCCTAAGGCAATTACGAAACTGTTGCCTGTATACGAGAAGCCGCAAGTGCGAATATCTTCATTCGTTGCCATCACCAGAAACTCTGAGCGATTCGGCAGTCGGGGGAAATTCCGGGTTGGAGGATCTAATATCAGCAAGCAGATGCTCCAATCAAGATGAACGAGACGCAGAGACCACCCGTCTCGCGTAAGTACTGGAAGACCTCCACCATGAAGTCCAGCCATATGTATCGTTTGACCCTCAAGCGGGCCAAAGCCGGGAGCTAGCAGACGCAGCTCGTCTTCATAAGTTGGAACAGAGTCATCGTAATCTCTCGCAATCTTCTCACCGCTTAAGCAATCAAATATGCCTCGCCCGTCACTGGAGGTGACCAAGAGGCGATCTGAAGCTTCCGCGAAACCTATACTTCTTAGCCCTCCGACTGCATAACTACCAATCAATTTCCAATGTGTCGTCAGGTCCGCGAAATGCCGTCCGACGTCTCCACGGAGTGAGCAATACCTTCGAAAACGCTCATCCATTCGCAACTCATTTAATGTCATCATGTTCTGTCGCGCTCTTCAAGAACGGACTGTAGAATGGGCAAGACCAACCTGTCCTTGGCACGACCGGCATCCTGTTTAGTATCGATTAACGTCGGCAGGTCCAGGATATGTACGCGAACACCTTCACCAAGGTCGATCTCTACAGAATGCGGAAATAGTTCTTCGTAGCCTCGGTTCGTTCCCACCGTACCCAGAACATCCATCGCACCTGATTTAGTCATAAGCAGATGGTGACCGGGAGTATTCATTCTCGCAGCTTCCGGAAGTATGCGATGTGGTGGATGTTCACGATAATAGGTGTCCAACTCACGGAGCGCATTCTCCAACCTTGAAAGGTTATCCTCAGTCCGTAAGTGAACTATGTCCAGATCATACGTTGGCACCGTTGCCCCATGTAAAGTAGCACATACTCCGCCGACCACAATAAACTGGACGCCATGGTTGGTTAGAACGCGTAAAATAGTTTCAAAGTCGAAGTTTCTTGGCTGCATTCTGAAGCCTATAAGTGGATGCAGCATATTGCTGCATGATCCGGAGCCGCTCCAGCGGCGTATGCGATAGCGTCCAGCGAATGAGCGTAAGATCGGTTCCGTCCTCGCTGTGGGTGGGCAGGCGATTATCGTCTGATTCGTATGGGCTGTACACTGGACTAGGCTCCGCCACAAA
This sequence comes from Chthonomonadaceae bacterium, assembly GCA_043734985.1. GTDB lineage: Bacteria > Armatimonadota > Chthonomonadetes > Chthonomonadales > Chthonomonadaceae > DATGJU01. The sequence goes on along the minus strand of JAYTEU010000107.1, from coordinate 828 downwards.
ATCTGTTTCAATGGCGGACGAATCGGACGGATCGGATAGATTGGCCGAAAGCTCAACTATTTTGTGCTCCATAGCTGAATCCTATTCTTCGCTAATCGGAATCCTTAGTAGACGCCCTCGATGGTCTTTTGTTCGAGCGCTCCGAACGGGCGGACTTCGCCGACGCCGTCCCACTGGTAGCGTTCCCAGGGCTCTCTGCGAACGGCCTCGTCGCGCTCCAGGAAGCGCGGCATGAAAAATTCCTTGGTAAGCGTAGTCAGTTCCACCCGGCCCCATGCGCCATAATCTACGGTCTGTTGGGTGTCGTTTGGATCTACCACTCGGAGCACGGCGCGTGGCTGCGGGGCGTAGTAGGTGATGCTCCAGTTATCAGCGGCGGTCAACGGGCGGCTGCTTGCCAGGCCCATCAACGTGTTGCCGTAGGTGGGAACGAACTGCGCGCGGTTGTCCAGAATCTCCTCCACCATAAATCGGACATTCTGCGGGGTCATCTGTGTGCCGCCACAGAAGACGCCCTTAATGCCCGCATCCGGCACGTTGATCTTTGCGTCCAGGGCTTCCAGCAGTTTCGGCGTGGTAAAGAGGCAGCTAACGCTGCGGTTCTTCAGGATCGTAGCACCCTGCTCGACGACGTGATCCTTGTAGCGGTTCGCCATCTCGATGTCCTTGGTGGAGATCAGGCGTTTGACCCATCGGGGGTCGAGATCCACATGATAACAGGAGCCGCCGCGCACATGCGCCAGGTGCTCTATACAGAGGCGCAGGCGACGCGGCCCGGTCGGGCCGAGCATGAGCCAGTTGCCGCCGCGCGGAAAATACCGGTCATCG
>JAYTEU010000106.1:0-10563 GCA_043734985.1 Chthonomonadaceae bacterium | reverse complement strand
GACCTTATTCAAAGTCTGGCGCATGCCAATTCTCGAAATCCGATCGACTTCATATTCTTGATACTAGCGGGGCTTGGCTATCAGGGCGTACACGTTTTTCTGGTCGCCAGCGGTTTCGCTCTTGCCGTCGCCGATGCGAAGCGTCCGCAGCAGGTCAAATTTCGCGCATTTCTCGGCAAGATCGTCCAGCGTCTGCTGTATCCTTACTGGGTATTCGTTGTATTTCTCGCGCTAATCGGCGGCGTCGAGCATGTGATCCATATGTATCCGGGCTGGCTTATCGGCAGCAGCAAGCAGGATTTTATCATTAATTTCTTCCTGCTTCGAACCCTGAAGCAGGACTGGCTGTGGGTCTATCCCGGCGCGCTCTGGTTCGTGCCCCTAATCGTGCAGTTGTATCTGATCTACCCGTTACTGGGCGGAGCGATGAGAAAACGACCCACGATTACACTGATCGCGTGCCTTGCGCTGACCCTGGCCTTTCGTGGATTTGCAGTACTGTTTCTAAGCGCTGCACCAATCGGCGTGAATGTGTCCGGGCCACAGACGCCCTTGACTTTCTTCCTCGCGCGCCTGTTCGAATTCGGCCTGGGAGTATGGTTCGGGCAGTATTTCGCCACGCACACGGTACGGCTTTCACGTGGACCTCTGTTTGGTCTGCTGGCGGCGGGGTTGGCTGTCTGGGGTCTCGGCATCTTCTCGATATGCTATAAACCCGGCTTGATAGTGTGCGAGCCATTGATAGGTTTAGGCTTGAGCATGGCGATGTTCGCTATCGCGCAAGGGATTGAGGAGCTGACCTGGGTTCAGAAGCCTATTGTGTTTCTAGGAACACGGACTTATTCCCTGTTCCTAACGCACTCTATGTTAATTCCCACTGCGCTCTCATTGCAGCCGGGCCAGAGCTGCATGCTCCATTTTCCGATCTATGTCGTGGCCGCTTGTTTGCTTGCCTATGTGTTTGACTTAGGTCTTGAAGGATTGAAGACGTTGTGGACCGCGCTCCGTTCGCGGCGCGATACCGGTGGACCGAAGCGCGAAAGCGCTTAGGGCTCCGCGTGCTGGTTTTGCGAACTACGGCCTGGCCACTATGGGGGATTGCATTGCCAATTTTAAACGATAAGGCTATCATCAAGCGTACTATCTCCGCGTACAGCGGCGCGGTCACGCGCGCCTATTCAACCGCGCGGTTCATGATCCTGCGGCAGCGGTTCCTCGATGAAATCGGGCAGTACATGCCTAAACAGGGCCGCGTACTGGACATCGGCTGCGGTTTTGGGTTGTTCTCGCTCTACTTCGCGCAGAAATACCCTGAGCTTCAGATCCATGGGATGGACTTAAACCAGAGTCGGATCGACCAGGCGCAAAAGGCGGCCGCCCAACTAGGCTTGACGAATGCCACGTATAAGTGTGGCGACGCGCGCAGCTTTAAGGCCGAGGAGCGCTACGACGCGGCCTACATGATGGACATTATCCACCACATTCCGAAGGAGGCGGTAAGACCGCTTATCGAACAGCTTGCAAAGGTGCTCGAGCCGGAAACCCGCCTGATCATCAAAGACGTGGATACGGAGCCGGCGTACAAGCGCTGGTTCACGTTCATAATGGACAAGCTGGTCGATCCTCACAGCCCCGTGAGGTACTGGGAAGCAAGTGAACTCATGGAGCTGTTAACGCAATGCGGCTTCGACGTCCACAGGCACGCGATGATAGACTACCTGCCTTATCCGCACATACTTTACATCTGTACCCGCACGGACAGCGCGCAGCAGTAAGCAGGTTTTGCCCGCGCAATTGCCAGGGCAAGCGACCATTTTGAGAAACTATGGATTATCCGTTAACACAACCAGTCGAGCTTGAGCGGGCAAGTGCAGGCGGCGCACTAAGGCGTGAGACGCTTGGGTACCTTGCGATGCTCCTGTTGGCAGCCGCCTTCCTGATTGGGACGACCGCAAACAGCGGACTTGCGGCATGGAGCGACGAGGGCGGCTATCGCGCCATGCTCCGATATTTCATTGCGTCCGGGCGCGTGGACTACATGCACTGGTCCCAGCCGACGTTCGTGGGCGTTCTCTTCACGGTTGTGCCGTGGATCAAGGCATTTGGATCGTCTCAGCAGAGCCTTCAGAACTTGGGGGTTCTCCATGGGATCGCGCTGATCTGTGGGATCTATCTCTTTCTCACGCGTTACACTCGTCCTGGAATAGCATGCCTGTTGACGCTCTGTCTCTTCCTGTTCGGGGAGTTCCTCCGTCTTATTCCCGCGTTCATGACCGACGTCTACTACCTTACCTACTTCGTCTGGTTCCTGCTGGTGCATCAACGTTTGGAGACCTGCCATGTTTCCGGCGCATCGAAGAAGCTCACTCCCCTCTGGATAGCCTGGGGCGGGCTGTTCCTGCTGGCGGGCCTGACGCGGTCGTTCATTTTCATACTGATTCCCCTGTTCGTCGCGCAAGCCCTGATGTTTAAGGACACGCAGCGGCAGTTTGCATTCCGGAGTGTTGCGGGATCGCTGGTTGTCTTTGCACTTTTCTATATCATCACCCACGCCATTACCTACAATGGGTTCAAGCTGATTGAGTTGACTATTGCGCGGGAGGTGCTGGTAAACCACGATTGGAAGCGGTTCGAATTGAGGACCCTCTTTATCGTCTTCCTGCACATATGTGTGATCTCGTTGCCGGCGCTCCTCCTCTCCGAGGGCGCGCGACTGCGAAAGGTATCGCCCGTCGAGGCGATCCTTTCGCTGGTAACGTTAATAGCAGGCGTTTATTTCTGGCGAAAGGGACTTCTTCCGGCGATTTTCACCATCCCCTCCGTGCCGCAGATTGCGACCCTATGTCTCCTCCTTCAGATCGTTGTCGCTCCGATAGGCGCCGTGTTGATATGGCGCATTTTGTGCATTGTGTTTCGAGAGGCGGTTCAAACCAGTCACCGCGCGAAGAACGGCGGACCAATTGAGCTCGGCAACGCATCCACTTTGCAGATACTGCTGCTGACTGTAGCCATACACTTCGCAATCTTGCCTGTCATGCAGCATCCGATGCTGCGGTATGTACTTCCCGCCTATCTAGCGCTGATATTATTGATCGGAGCATTAGGGGCGAGATGGCAGCGAGCGCCGGGCTATTGCGCGATTGGCATAGTGGCGGTATTATGTGTCTATTCGGCATTTTCCGGTCAGTCAGAGCGGAGGGTCAACGCGGAAGTGGTCCGGCTCGCGGATGAGCTATACCGCAGCGGTAAGCCTCTCGACGACATTTACGGCGGCTGGACCTGGTTCTGCCTGCATAGCATACGGCCCGGTCAATTAGATTCTATCGGCTATATGCGGCGGTATGCGGACAATCAAAAAGCGGCGCGCTTCGCGGTCGTCGAGGAAGATTCGAACGAGGCTTCCGGCCGAAAACTACGCTCCGAAAGAGTAGTAACCCCGTTGGGCGCTCGCACGGTCTCTGTTTTTGATAGACAGCCGGCCCAATAGTTCCATTTCCAGGCCGATTGGACCGCGAGTCGTACAGGCTCGAAGCAACCGGCCGGTGAGTATTTCTTAACGCAGCTATTACAATGAATATTGCCCTATTCCCAAGTGCGTTCTGGCCTCATGTCGGGGGCGTGGAAGAGCTCTCACGTCAGTTGGCCCATGAACTAGCCAATCAGGGGCATCGGACGACTATCGCGACCAACCAATGGCCCAAGACGCTGCCGGAAACGGAGGAGTACGAAGGACTGCCTGTGCGACGGTACGTCTTCCGTGTACCGGTCCTCACGTGGAGACAACTGGGCGGCGCGATCCTATTCGGCCCCGCGACGCTTAATCGGCTGTGCGCCGACCTGACCGAATTCGGAACCGACATATTACACATTCAGTGTGTCAGCTCAAACGCCTACTACGCGCTGCATGCAAAACGCCGACTGAAATTGCCGCTGGTGGTCTCCCTTCAGGGAGAGCTTAACATGGACGCGACGCAGCTGTTCGAAAAGTCGTCCTTCGCGCGGGGACTGATGAGAAACGTTCTGGCGAAAGCGGATGCGATCACTGCCTGCTCGGAGCAGACGCTCGCGGAAGCGGAAGCTTTCTTCGGAGAGCCCTTCGGACCGCGCGGCAGCGTTATCTACAATGGCGTCCGGATGTCCGACTTTGACGGCGTGCCGCCATACGAGCACTCACGTCCCTACATCTTCGCGGTGGGCAGGCACGTTCCGCAAAAGGGGTTCGATGTGCTCCTGCGAGCGTTTGCGAAGATCGTTCACTCCGGAAACGTCACGCATGATCTTCTGCTGGCGGGAGATGGCACGGAGCACGATAGCCTTAAGCAGTTGTCACAGACTTTAAATGTTGCACAACAAGTCAAATTCACAGGGAGGGTCGACCGGACGCAGACCGCGCGGCTCTTTACAGGATGCGAGTTTTTTGTACTGCCCTCGCGCCATGAACCGATGGGAATCGTGAATTTGGAAGCTATGGCGGCCGGTAAGGCAGTGATTGCCTCGCGCGTGGGCGGCGTTCCTGAACTCGTGCGCGATGGCGAGACCGGCATCCTCATTGCCGCCGATGATGTCGATACCCTTTCCGCGGCAATGCTTCGGCTAATTCAGGCCCCGGCTTTCTGTTCGCAGCTTGGCCGGGCCGGGCGGGAGCGCGCCGCCCACTTCGACTGGCCCGCCATTTCAAAGCAGTACATAGCGGTATACACTTCTAGTACTCATGGCGCGGGCACGCGGTCCTTTGTCGGCTATCAGGCAGCAGATCGGTAGTGTCCGTGCCAACGCTATGTATGATCTTCGAGCATATTACCGCCACGAACGCGATCGGCAAGGTTGCAATCGCCGGGATCAAGGTGGCGCTGGAGGCGGGCTGGAGCGTGACGGCAGTCGCGAACACCCTTGACGAGACGCTTCAGAGTCAAGTGGAATGGCTGCCGCTCACCGTTCCGAAGCGGCTCTATCTTGTGAAATGGCTGACGGCGCGCCATTACATGAAACAGGCGCTTGGAAGCCGGACGTTTGACGTAGTCCACGCTCACCAGCCGCAGGCCGCTTCGTTGGCCGACGTCTATCAGTGTCACTTCATCACCCGCGCCGCAATGAAACGACATAGCTTGAAGGATGGAGATGGGGTGCGCGCGACCTTAAACGCGATTCAAATAAGGGCTGCCGTGTACGCCGAAGACTACTACTATCGCCACTGGAATCCAAATACCCGAATGCTGTATGACAGTGAATTGACTCGTCGGGACTTTCATGACACCTACGGGCCGCTTCCTGTCGAGAGCGTGCAGGTGTATGCTTGTCCCGATCTCGATTTCCCGTCAGATGAAGAGAAGCGCGAGGCGCGCTGCCGACTTGTCGGAACTGATTACAAAGGGCCGATCCTTGGTTACCTGGGCGGCCTAAATGAGCGCAAGGGCTATCGTAAACTTCTGGCCGCGATGGAACGGGACAAAGGTCTGTTTCTTCTGATGGGCGGGATGTACACGGAAAACTTCGCCGCTCCCGCGTTAGCCGGCCGCTTCCGGGCCGTCGGGCCGGTACGCGATGTTGCTTCCTTTTACGCCGCATGTGATGTATTCATCGTGCCCAGCGATTACGAGCCGCTTGGACTGGTGGCCTTTGAGGCCGCCGCGCGCGGAGTTCCGGTCATTGCTACGGAGCAGGTCGGCGCATTGAAACACCTGCGGGAATACGGCGTGGGTGAGGTCTGGCGCCCGACCGAATCCCTGGAGCCACTGGTGGAGCGCCTTATCGCACAGCGAAAGAGGGTACGGGACGGCGCCTGTCGCATGGCGGCGGATATGGGTCAAAAGCGATACGGTGAGCAGCTGCTAAGTGTTTACGCCGAGGTAATGAATAGCCGGGGAATCAGCCAATGATCCAGCCCGCCGACATCGTTTAGGCTGCCTGAGATGCACGTACGACGCAGCCCGATTTTGCCCCTTATCCTGTCGGCGGTGGTGGCTCATAGTGCCTATTGGACTAACAGAATCCTGGTCGAAATCGCCGAAAGATTGCGGATGAACGTGCCATCTATCGATAAAAAACAAGACTGTGCCACGGCACGCAGCGCCGCCGAGCGCCAACCGTCCGGAATACGGCTGGAGTTTCTGGACGGCTTGCGCGGGCTGGCAGCCCTGTACGTTGTGTTACACCACATACATCAGGAGGTCACCTACAATCAAGGCGATCGAGCTTTTTTGCCTCTGAAACTTCTCGCGGCCACCAAATGGCTGGCATTAGGGCATTATGGCGTGGCTGTGTTTATTGTGATCTCCGGTTATTCGCTTATGCTGCCCATCGTACGTTCCGGCGCCGGCCGTCTAAGAGGCGGTTTTCGAAACTACATTTTTCGTCGGGCAAGGCGCATTCTGCCGCCCTACTACGCGGCCCTCGTGCTTTCCCTGATTATTTTTGCTCTTACGCCGGCGCTTCAGCATCCGTCGGGCTGGCGCGCGGATCTGGAATTCCCCGCAGTTACTTTCAATGCAATCTGGAGTCACGTACTCCTCGTTCACAACTTCACGCCCTGGGTATTTAAGATAAATGCTCCCATGTGGAGCGTGGCTACAGAGTGGCAGATCTATTTCCTCTTTCCGTTTCTGCTGCTTCCGATCTGGCGGCGTTACGGAATCGCGCCCGCGGTCGCCGCCGGATTCGTCGTGGGCTTCATCCCGCATTTCATATTTCGAGGTCGACTCGATGCCGCGGTACCCTGGTATCTTGGCCTGTTCGCCATGGGCATGGCTGCCGCAGTCGTCTCTTTTTCGGATAAATCACAGATAGCTTCGTTTCGTTCACGCATGCCCTGGCTGCCGCTGACGTTGATTCTCGGCGTCGCTCTGGCGGTAACAATCAAGATTTGGCCCGACAGGCTACTAATCTCGGACCCGTTGGCGGGCGCCGCTGCGACTTGTCTCATTATGTACTGCGGGACCATGTACTCCAATTCTCGTTCCAGCGTACTGATGCGCATCTTCCAGTCGCGGTGGGCGGTGTTGCTGGGCGTATTCTCTTACAGCTTGTACCTCGTCCATTCTCCGCTGATCTCGCTGGTCCATATTGCGCTTCGAAGTCAGCACTTTTCCCCCTTAAGTAGATTCATTCTTCTGCCGGTTGTTGGGGTGCCGGTAATACTTGCAGTGTCGTATCTATTTCACCTGGCGTTCGAGAAGCGTTTTTTGGGCAGCAGTATGCAGCCTGAAACGCAGAATGCCGCCGCGGGCCGCGCCCTGTAGTCAGAGTGACGCATCGACCGAACCTGGACCGTACCGCGAAGTAATCGGGCATAACGAAATATGCATCTAATACCTCTAAATATGTCACATGACCTTGTGGTTGCGGTCCCATTGATCGCAGCCATACTGCTGCACGTTGTGACCTATGGCTACTGGGCGGCGCGCGGGATAGGATTTAACAGCCAGGACTTCTGGACGAAAGTCGCTGTTGTGGGAGGGCTGGGTTATCCACTTCTCGGCGGAGAGATGTTCCTGCTCGGGCATGTGAACGGACTTCATCGCGGTGTGATCTACTGCTCGACCGCCATCGTGGCTGTGGCCTTCCTGCTTGCGTGGAGGAAGTGGGTCAGCTATTTTCAGGAATTCAAAGATAACCTGCGCGGGCTATTCGTAGAGAGCCCTGTCATTGCAATCTCGGTCATCGCTATGGTGTGCGTCATGCTGTTTTCCGCGACGCGGCCCTCCATGATTCAATTTGACGACGATTACCATTACGGCGCGCCCCTGCTCTGGGCCGCTCGTGGGCAGTGGGCGCACTCGCCGTTCCGGATGATGGACGCTGCCGCAATGATGGAGATGCTCTATACGATTGGAGCGATCTTTAAGTGCTCGACGGCCGGACACTGGGTACACGTATCTCTGGTGCTCTTCATGTTCGCGGCTCTCGCCGGTATTGCAAAGGCGACCGGTGGAAACCGTCCCGCCTACATCGCGGCAGTAATAGCGTGCCCGATACTGGCTTATGAGGCGTCGGCGATGGTTTCCGATCTCGCGGTAGCCGCGTTTTGCATTATTGCGTTTGCGGCGCTTTTTCAGGGCAGCCGCGGCTTAGGGAAGAACGGCGGTCCGTCAAATCAGACCGTGCTGGCAGCCGGCTTAATCTTTGTGGGCGCATTTTCCGCGAAGAACCTTGGCTCCTTGCCTGCGTTCGTCGGCGCGCTTGCCTACGCTGCCAGCCCACGTCTGGACTGGAAGGCAATCTTCCGAACCGATTTCAAAGGCACACTGGTCCGTGTTGCTCTCATGGTGGTCCCAGCCGTTTTGGTAATCGGTATCTGGATAGTGCATTGTTACTACCTATCCGGGCATTTGTGGGACTCGCGCGGCTTGATGTTCGTTAGCGATCCGAATGACTGGCGCTGGACGACAGGCTCCGCGGTGGGGCGGATCCCACGCCTGGTGGATTGGTTGATGATTCCCTTTGTGCCGTTTTATGTTTCGATCTTCGGCTCGAAGGAGCCCTATGGAGGACGAACCGGTCTATTGCTCACGGTCTTTGTATGGGTTGGCATCAGCGCTTTGAAGTCACTCACGCGCGAGCAGCGTCTTCATGCTCGATGGATGCTCGGCGCCGGCCTTTTTTACTATTTGCTGCTGGCTCCCATTATCGTTAAGACCCGGCTGCTTATGTTCAGTTGGGCTGCGATGAGTGCATTAGTGGCCATAGCTTACAAAGCTCTTGAAAAACGGACGGAAAGCCGGCTCGCCCGCGTCGGAATTATCGTGTTCACCCTGCTTTTATGGATTGGGCTCCTTGACGGCGCCCATCATCTGTTGTTCGGCCTGATATTGCCAATACCGACTGCAAATCGTTGAAATCGGTTGCGAACCCGAGACTGGACCCGTAACTAATCACATGAATTACGTCTCAATCCGAGCGGTTAGAATCACGCGTAGTCGAAGCCATACATCCGCTCACCCGTGCGGCAGGATGTGCCATAATGAAGACGGACTGCAGACGACGAGAGAATGTAAGGCAACACCCAATGATAAATCTACTCCCTAAAGGGCATCTCTCGCCTTGCTCTCGCGGTAACCCGACTCCCTGCAAGGAATATGCACTCCCTAGCCCAAATAATGAACGGCAAATTCCTTGATTTTCGTGTCGTTGGAAAATTGGGATGATATTTGGCGTCGCAATCAGTTCTTGTGTGCGGCCTACGCTCGCAGGTTTCCGCAAAACAAAATTCTCTTCGTGGGTCTGCCCCGTGATGTGTCGCACCAACTACGGCGCGGAACACTAAGACAATTGCGAGACGAAGCGACGTGGACGGTTGCCGATATTCCCAATATTACCATTACGCGCCCGCTCAAGCTATTTCCTAATAGGCTTAGCGGCGGTCGGATATTAAATGAGGCGATTAGTCGCGCGCACATTCGCCGCGAGGCCAGGCGCCTAGGTTTGGACCGACCCATTTTGTGGCTGAACCCACATGACGCGGTTCATATGGCCGGGCGCATGAACGAACGCGCGGTGATTTACGATATCACCGATGACTGGATTAGCCCCACGCAATCCGCCGCGACTTCGCGCCGCATCGCGGCACAGGATGCCGCGCTATGTAATCGCGCCGACGCTGTTATCGTCTGCTCGCAAAGACTGTTTGACATGAAGCGCGAAGTGGCTCGTAATTTGCATCTCATTCCTAATGGAGTGGACGCCTCGCACTACGAGCGTATCCTAGACGGAGCCGGACCTCTGTGCGCAGAGGCCGCTGAGTGGCCCAGGCCCGTTTTTGGCTATACCGGAACCCTTCATGCCGAACGCGTGGATGTGGGGTTGATCGAGGCTCTTGCCGCTCGAATGCAGAAGGGTTGTTTGGTGTTGATCGGTCCGAACTTCCTTCCGGCCGAAGTGTCGGCGAGATGGAGCGCGATGCCGAATGTTTTCTTGTTGGGCCCAAAGCCTTACCAGCAACTTCCTGAACTTATGCGAGCGTTCGATGTCTGTATCACGCCTCACAAAGTGACAATCTTTACTGAGAGTTTGAATCCCATCAAACTCTGGGAATATCTTGCGGCGGGCAAGCCGATCGTATCGACTGCGGTCGCGGGATTCCGGGACTATCCACAATTCGTACAAATTGCCGATGGCGCCGATGGCTTTCTAGCAGCAGCTCAAGGCGCCCTATGTGAACCTCCGGGCATAGCTCAGGCGAGGCGCGAAGAGGCGAGGCGGCATTCCTGGGAGGCCAGGTTAGATGAGGTCACGGCGGTCCTCGCCTCCTGCACAAACCAGACCGTGAAAGGGACTGGCGATGGCCTTTGAAATCAAACCAGGGGCAGCACCAAGAGACGAAGCCCTTAGCCGTCCTGAGGACCGCGTCTCACTGCCCGCGCCGTCTCCTCTATTCGAGGCCGGCTCTCAATGTGAACAACCCGCCGTACCGTCTCACCATAGCTTCCTGTGGAGAGTCCTAATTGGTCTCTCTCGCAGACGGCGCTTGATTTCGGCACGACTGCGGTATCCCCGGGTGATCTGGGGTTCGGGATGCGATGTCCGGACGGGCTTCCGCCTGCGTGCAAGCCCTTCCAGCGTAGTGTCGTT
>JAYTEU010000105.1:0-4467 GCA_043734985.1 Chthonomonadaceae bacterium | reverse complement strand
TAGCGCAGCACGTAGCCCCGGCCCTCGTTGGACGGGAGAATGCCATCCGCGATGCAGAAGACCGCGGCGCGGGTATGCTCCGCTACCACGCGGAAGGCGAAGTCCTGCGCACTCATCGTGCCGCTGTAAGTCAGTTCGGATATCTCCGCGATCCGCGCGAGGGTGGGCTGGAACAGATCGGTCTCGAAGACGCTGGTCTTGCCCTGGATAATGTAAGCGATACGGTCGAGCCCGGCCCCGGTGTCGTTGTTCTTTTTTGGAAGCGGGTGGAGGATCGCCTTGCCGTTCTCGTCCTCGCTCCGATCAAACTGCGTAAAGACGTTGTTCCAGACCTCCAGCCATCGTCCCGCCTCGTCATCGACGAGGTAGCGCTCGGTTGGGGATAGGTTCGGGTCGCTTGTCATCTCCTCCAGTGGCGCGACGCGGTAGAAGACCTCGGAGCAGGGGCCGCACGGCCCGTTCGGGCCCTGGCTGATGGCGTTGGCGGGCCAGTAGTTCTTATCCTCGCCGAGCCGGTGGATGCGCTCTTTCGGCAGGCCGACGTCGTTGTGCCAGATGTCGAACGCCTCGTCGTCGTCCGCGAAGACCGTCACGCAGAACCGGTCCTTGTCCAGCTTCAGCACGTCCGTGAGAAACTCCCAGGTCCAGTTGATGACTTCCTTCTTGAAGTAGTCGCCAAAGCTGAAGTTGCCGAGCATCTCGAAGAGCGTGCAGTGCGAGTAATCGCCCACGCTGTCGATATCGCCCGTTCGCAGGCATTTCTGCACGGTGCAGATGCGCGTGGCCGGTGGAGTAGCCGCGCCGGTGAAGTAAGGCTTGTACTGCTGCATGCCCGCGCTGGTGAAGAGGGTAGATTTGTCTTCGACGCCCAGCGCATCGATCGGCACTAGCGGTGACGCGGGCTGATAGAGGTGGCCTCTACTCTGAAAGAACTCGATGTATTTCTGACGCAGATCGTGGACGCGCATAGTGGTGCGAAGCTCCAATGCATTAACATTAAAGGGATAACTAGTAAGACAGCGGCAAAACCCTTATAGTATACACCATTGCCTAAAAGCTGTCGCCCGGACCGATCGGTACGAATGCCCGAATGGCAGGGCGTCCTGCAAGACGGAAAGGATCATTCCGTTCTCCCTGAAGCCGAAAATTGGACACAATGCGGTGTTGCACGCGCGGTGGGTGGGTTCATTCATTCGTTCGCTCAGGTGGTTTGTTTGGCGGTATTTGAATGAATGAACCGGTCAACTGACGCGGGGGAGGTATGGAACGCCTTGCGCAGAGTTCATCAATTTCGCCGAAATCGGGCAGCGAAAGTGTATGCGGGAGTGGCGTTTTCGATACAGAATCGTGCAAAAATAGGGCTGTTTTGTATCTGTTGGAATCGTTCGGACTGAGCGACCCTGCAACGCGATGAAAATTGAAGGCCCCCGCCTACCGGGGCTTGAGCTGCGGAGGTGTCGGCTTGTCCAGTTTGACGCGCTCGTGCAGGTTCGCAAGCTCCCAGAGCGTCTGATAGATCGTGCGCGTCACGTGCTCCATCTTGTCGAAATCGATCTTGGACACTTCGTCGCCCAGCCGGTGGTAGTCCTCGTGGACGCCATCGAAATAGAACAGGATCGGAATGCCCTGGCGCGCGTAGTTGACATGATCGCTGCGAAAGAAAAACCCGTTCGGATCCTTCGGATCGTCGTATTTGAAGTCATAGCCCAGCTTGAGGTAGTTATCGTTTACCTTCCGGCACAGGCTGTCGAGCTCGCTACTCATCATCGTCGCGCCGATCACGTAGATCGCGTTCGGGCCGGTAAGCTCCTTGTTCGCGGGGTTCGTGTCTCCGTCCTTGCGGCTGCGCCCGATCATATCGATATTGATGAGCGAGCTTACCTGCTTGAGCGGGACGGTCGGAAACATCGTAAAGTACCTTGATCCCCACAGGCCGCGCTCTTCGCCCATGTGCCATATGAACAGCAGGGATCGTTTCGGATGCCGGGCTGCGCGCGAGGCGGCCTCGGCGATAGACAGCACGCCGACCGTGCCCGATCCGTCGTCGTCCGCGCCGTTGTAAACGCGATCGCCATTCACGGGAGTTTCGGTGACGCCGATGTGATCGTAGTGCGCCGAGACGCCGACATATTCGCTCTTGAGAGCCGGGTCGCTTCCCTCGACGATGCCGACCACGTTCTGGGACATGGCATGCACCGTCTCAACGGTGGTGGTGAACGCGAACGTCTTCTCCGGCTTCAAGTCGAAAGCGCTCGCGGACTTACCAGCCGCGAAGGACTTGTACAGTTCGGAAGCCTCTGACGCCTCCCCGGCGAAGATCTGCGCCGCCGTCGAGCTCTTCAGGACGAGGGTCGGCATGCCGGCATCGGGAGCCGAAGGGTTGTCCGCAAACTTGTCCACTCCAAATCGCACCTGGTCGTTCAAACGGCGAAGCATCGCCCAATTGCTGTTATCCGCGGCAAGGTAGAGCACGCCGACCGCGCCACGGCTCTTTGCGTAGGTCTCGGGGTCTGCCCAATCCTCGCCGGATTTCCCCTGCAGCCTTCCCGCCCGCCGCCCGCCCGCCATGTTGATAACGACGATCTTGCCCTTGACATCCACGCCTTTGAACGCATCCGCGCCGGTTGCTTTCACCATCCAACCGTCACCGGCATAAACCAGCGTTCCGGTCACCGTGCCGGCAGACGAACTCGATCGAGTGTAGTAGTCCTCGCCGTAGACCAGTTTGCGCCCGGTCACCGCCGCCGATGCACCCTCCGGCGAGATGCGCCGCGCGCTCATCGCGATCTTCTGAAAATAGGTTCCGTCGTCGCCTCCCGGTTTCACGCCCCATCGGGACAGCATGGTGGCGATGAACTTGGCCGCGGTATCCAGGCCGCGGGAGGGAGTTGCCCGCCCTTCCATCTCATCCGAAGCGATGAAGGTCAGGTAGTCCCTCATCTGCGCGGCAGAGATCGTGGCGGTGCCGGGCGATTCCGTCGCCGCGCCGCGCGCAAAGGCCGCCCCCGAACTCGACAGCGCACAGGCGATCGCGAAGCCGATAGCGGTCAGCGGCGCCCGCCACAACGGCGCCCGATTACTAATTTTCAAGCGAATCTCCTAGGAAATGCTAACAGTCCGCCGGTTAGGCAGTCGTGCCATCGCCTAATTCGACGTATTCGAAGTAGAAACCTGATGGCGGCCCGAAACGTGCCGCCAGTTCAGCGGGAGCGGAGAGGTATCGCCGATTAGCTGAAACGCCGCCCAGTAATACGGTGAGCGCCGGGATTTGTCCGATCTTACTGCCAGCATCGCCGCTCTTAGCGCCTCGTCCTTGCGCTTGCCTGTCGCGAGAGCGCCGTAGTAGGCTCGCATCAGTACGGTGGTGGCTGCGTCGTTTATCGCCCAGTGGGTCGCGACGATGGCCGGACAGCCGGCGGCGCGAAGCGCCCAGGTCAGTCCGATCAAGCCATCGCCGCCCCGAACCTGTCCGCCCGTGGTATTGCACGCCGATAATACCGCCAGCCGCGCGGCAAGATGCATGCCCGAGATTTCGCGCGCATCCAGGATGCCGTCCTCTAAGGAGCCCGGTGACTCAGGGGCAAGGATCAGTGCGGAGCGCATCGGATTCTTTGTGTCGAGGACGCCGTGCGTGGCGAAATGCAGCACGGTGTAGTTCGGCATCTCTCGCTTGATCCGATCCTCCCGGGCCTGTGGGCCGATAAGAAGGGTCGTGTTCGGTACCAGCGCCTTTATCGCCACGCCCTCACTGCGCGCGCCTGCCAGTGCGCTGAACATTCCGCCCGACCGGCTAACAGCGGGATCTCCCGTGCCTATCGGATCGGCGATGCAGAGGACGCTCACTATCGCCGTTCGCCTCTCCACGGGCCATGTCAAACTTCCTAGAGAGATCGCCGAGGCGAGTGAAAAGCGATCCACCAGGCGCCGGCCATCCGCAGTGACCAGCGCGGCGAACGGCACGTGAAGCAGGGACGTGTCCGCGACCAATACTAACCGCTTAAGGCCGGTGGATCCAAGCAGTCCTGCCGCCTCAATCTCGCCGAACAGCAGGCGATAGAGCGACCTGCCCGCCCGCATTTCGTCCGCCTCCGCCTTTAGGCCGTCCCCTTTTGCAAACCGACCTGCTTCTATTGCGGTGAGCCACGCATGAATTTGCCTATCCAATTCACTCATCAACATCGGGACGTGAAATGCTTTTATGCCTGTATTCGTAAGCGCGAACAGCAGGAACCCCTTATCGTCCTTGACCTGCCATTCAAGGTATAGGGTATCGGAGTTCCGTTCGGCCAAAGTCTTCAGGGTCTTTGCATCCGGCGGAGCCTGGCCGTTGACTCCTCGATAATCCGGGTTCCGGGCGAAAAAAGCGTCTCGCCACAACTGGCAGTCGAGTTCAGCCGCGTCCCGGTCCCGGCGCGTGGAGCTCAAACGATCCTGACGCGCTTTTTCCTGTTTGGGATCGCCAAAAGC
>JAYTEU010000104.1:0-2801 GCA_043734985.1 Chthonomonadaceae bacterium | reverse complement strand
GCGGCGGCCCTGCTGGCAGGCTGCTGGCTCGATTGGCAGCTTGCCCAAAAGGACCGGTTCCGGCTGTCCAAAGGCATACGGATCGGCGCGTACGCAGCGGTGTGGACCTCCGGTCTCCTCGCGCTCGTCGCACTGCTGACGCCCGTGTTCACCCGAAACCGTGCCGTCATGCCGGCGGATGCCCTCCGGCTTATGCAGTGGATCACCGTGGTTCTGGCGGCCGGGTGCCTCGTCGCGTACACGAGTCTGCGCCGAAAGGCTCTCTCCGTGGATCGACTCCGCGCGGGGATACTCACATTGGCCTTCACGATGACGCTCGTGGTCGCACTAATCGCCGGGCCGGGCTACGCCGTCGCGAACCGCTGGATATTCGGCCCGTACCAGGACTTAGCGAGAGTTGCACGCCAGGATGGGAAGAGAGGAATTCCGGTCGTCTACTATGGCTTCGGGGACAGGCGGCCGAGCATGCTGTTCTACGCCCGAGACTACTCCCCCTTCGAACGCAAGGAGACGCCGCTTCTCCCTTTTCTGCGGCCCTACCTCGACCCAAGTCGCAAATTCGCCGATATCATCACGCTTAAGTCGACCTTCGAGAAGCAGTTGAAGCCCGAACTCGACGCCGCGGGTTGGCGCTCCGACAAATTAGCCGGCCGCGATAGCGGTATCGCCGTTTGGTACCTGCTTCGCGTCCGTCCGAGATAGATCGCGCGCCCGAATCCTAAAGTCTCCGCAGGCTCCAACGCGTTACGAACGAGGCGCTGCCGCCGGGTCGAATGTCGGTCAGTGGTCCCAGCATCTCCATCTCCGCGTATTTCGTGGGATCGCCGCTTACGAAGATCTCCTGGGAGCAGCCGTCGTCCGCGTAATGCTTACCTGGTTCTTGAGTCGCGGAGAGCGTGAACTCCTGCCCGGCTAACCTGCCTTTGATCCAGCCGTCCGGCGCGTCTGAGCCGATCTTGGCGGCCTGTTTCGCATCGCGGCGCAGGGTCACCACGCTGCCGTCGATCGTCAGCATTCCCGGGAGGAGCGCGTATGTTGGAAAGAGGCGGTATCCCGGCTTGAATCGGCCCGTCCGGCTGCGAGGCAGGCTGACTGCCGCCGGATCGTCGATCTGCGCGACCTCCCAGATCGCCCAGTTCACGGTCTCCTTCCCCGTGTTGGTCAGGGTGTTCCTAAGCGTCACTCCGGTTCCGCGCTCGGCAAGGGTGATCTCCCGCTGAAACCGCAGCCCCGATTTAGCGCTATCCGGTCCCGACAGCCGGAGTCTGCCGCCCGGGAGGCGCGTGACCGCGCAGGCGCCGCGGTCGAGGACCGGGTCCGGCGGCCAGCCCCACTTCTCCTGCGGCGCGTTCCAGAGCTTATCGCCGCCGTAGTTGATCCAGTCGGCGTTCGGCTTGCCAGGGTCCGGGACCGAGCCGCCCAGGTCCGGGTTCTCCCAGAGAACATTCGGCCCGCCGATAGCGCCGTACCGCATGATGCGCCCGATCTGTGGCACAACCACCAGTTCGACCGTGCCGTTGCTCATCCGATACGCGCCGTGCCAGCCATGGTAATCCACCACTTCGGTCTTGACGCGCTCGGCGGCGAGCGCGGACAGCGGCAGTATCAGCGTTGCCAGCACGATTATCAACCTTTGCAACCATTTCATTGTGTTTACTCCTGTACGGCCGATTACGAGTTTGCCGGGTCGATAAACGACCCGGCACACCCAAAGGGTACCCGGCCTGCGGCCGGGCGTCCTCTGGACGCGATGCACGATTGCATGCCCGGTGGTAATTCTTGAAAAATCAATGTGGCCAGGAGATGCGGGCGAATTAAGATGCATTCGCCCCCCGGAGCCGTCGTTGCCACGCGCCCTGCTTCCCCATCTTGGGTATAATAGCATCTTCTGCCGTGGCGAACAAACAGTCTCCGCCGCCTAGCCGTGCGCCAGAGCCGTTACGTTCTCCGAGAACCATGTGTTTCGTCCGGAGGCGGGTACCCTTTGGGTGCAGCGCGAAGCGCTTAATGCCGGGTCGTTTATGGACCCGGCGAGCACACACGCAGCGAACAAACAGTCTCCGCCGCCTACCCATGCGCCAGGGCCGTGACATTCTCCGAGAACCATGCGTTTCGTCCGGAGGCGGGTACCCTTTGGGTGTAGCGCGAAGCGCTTAATGCCGGGTCGTTTATGGACCCGGCAATCCGTTCCGGAAGGAGTTTCGCTATCCGTGTCTCCTATTTCCTCTAATAATAGTCTACCGCGCCGCCGCGCGCTTGGCATATTGGCTTCACTATCGCTTGGGATCGTGATGACAGGCTGCTTTCCCTCCGGTAATCATGCAGGAGGCGGCGCGGGCAGTGCAACCGCGAACACTTTCCGCTATCCGCTGACCGACGATCCGACCACCCTCGATCCCGGCAAGGTAGAGGACGGAACGACGATCGATTTGCTCCAGCAGGTATACGAGGGCCTGGTAAAATGGGACGAGAACAACCAGATCGTTCCTAACCTGGCCGAGAAGTGGGACGTCAGCAAGGACGGGATCACCTACACGTTCCACCTGAAGCACGACGTCAAGTTCCACCACGGCCGCGAGGTGACCGCCGCGGACTTCAAGTACAGCATGGAGCGCGCCTGCGATCCCACCCTGAACTCGCCGACGACAGGCTATCTGCGAGACATCGCCGGAGCCAAGGAGCGCCTGTCCGACAAGGCGCCCGGCGTGAAGGATATTTCGGGCATCAAGGCCGTCGATCCCTACACGCTGGAGATCAAGGTCGACGGATTTAAGCCGTACTGGCTCGGAAATATGACCTAT
>JAYTEU010000103.1:0-2633 GCA_043734985.1 Chthonomonadaceae bacterium | reverse complement strand
CTTCGATGGTCTCCGCATACAGGTCCGCGACGCCCTGAAGGTCGTGCTCCAGCAGAAAGTCGATCGCCTTCGCCAGGAAGCGGCGTCCGTACCGCTCGTCCGCCCGCGAGCGCAGCGACGCTCCCTTGAATATCTTGCGGCCCTCATGCGTCTCAAGGACGTAGTTCTTCGTCTTCAGCGAGAGCATGCGCTTGAACCGGCCGTCGAACGCCAGCCGAATTCCGTCGGGCAGCGCCTCTCCGATCTTTGCAACATATCGCCTCTCGGCAGCTTCGTCCGCAACCCCCTCCGGCGGCACGAAGTAGACTCCATCCGTATCGATCTCGATAACCCGGCTCCCGGTCTGAACGAGGTCCGCCGCAATGTTCTGCACAAGCTCCCGCCCCAGCTCCGTAACCCGCTCCGCCGCCGAATAATCGTTCCAGCAGAACGGCCCGCCAAGATACCCATAGAACGAATTGATCAGCACCTTAAACGAACCCTGAAGCCCGTCCCAATACTGTCGAACGTCCTCCGTATCCTCGATCGCCTCAACCGCTGCACCGGCCGCCAATCCTTCACCAAAAAGCCCCGATCCCTCCACCGCCCCTGCTCCCTCCTCATCGCCCTCCACCAAATGCGCCACATCATCCTCCGGTTTACCGACTTTGGGGGCCCTCTGGGCGTGCAGACTGCCAACTGTCGATTGCCGACTGCGGGGGCGATCTGGGCGTGCCGATTGCCGATTGCCGATTGCCGATTGCCTACTGCCACCCTCCCCCTGCGCCCTCCGCTTCGCCTCCATCCGTCGCTCGGTCAGGTCGCGAAGAGCGGGCAGGAACACTCCCAGGCTGTCGGTCGACGGCGCGATTCGGTTCGTAAGCATCAGGTTGGGATACAGACTCTCCACGTCCGCCTTCACGACATGATCCAGAACCCCTGTCAAGCGCACTTCGGAGTAGCCGCCTCCGAACGGCCGCGACGACTGCGGGCGCGGTATCGCGTGCCCCGCCGCGAGGTAGGCGCGCGTGAACATCGCGTTGATCTTCTCGCCGTTGCCCGTGACCGTCACCTGGCCATAGTTGTCAGGAACCATCTGGGTCTGGTAGAATTCTACAGGGGTAATCAGTTCGGCCAGCTTCCGAGTCTCGATGGCGTCGTGGCGGGCGTATTCGCGGACCAGATCGGCCTGTTCGCGGTATAGCCTGGCAATCTCCGCGCCGGGCAGCTCGACGCGGCCCTCTGCCGCGAACCCGAACTGCCGGGCGCACTCCTTAAGACCATAACTGGACAAAGCGCCTTTGGCCCAATCGAACCGCTGAACGACCAGATACGTATCAATAATATGCCTGCCGTGAATATATGCGGGAACAAAGGGCCGCGTTGTCCCGCCGATGGCGTAGTTGCGCTCCGTTCCCTGCCTCAGCTCGGAGCCGTCTCTGCCAAGCGCGAGCGTCACGCCGTGGCGCCGCGCGCGTGTTAGAAGGAAGGGCAGATCGAAGCCGTAAAGGTTGTGGCCCTCGATCACGTCGGGATCGCGCGTGGCGACCAGCTCGATAAACTGCGCCAGAAGCTCGGGCTCGTCGCCTTCCAGTATGTCGAGCAGACCGCGGTTGTCCGACACGGCGATCATCAGCACTCGGTTAGAAGCCGGGTTGGGGTCCAGACCGTCGGTTTCGATATCGACCTGCATCCGCACGATGTCGTCGAACTTCATTCCCTTGAAGAGCGTGCGGCCGGAACGGAGGAATGCCATTTTGGACCCGACCGGATAGGTCAGGTTTGACAAGTGCCGGTCCTGCACAACGAACCGCGCGGCGCGATACGCGTCAAGTGTTTCAAATTCGGCGAGCACGCAGAGGCCCTGCCCCTCAAGATTCTGGTAGGCCGCGCCGGGAAGCGCGCTCGAAGGTCGTTCGGCGAGCAGTATCCACGGCTTGAACGGCGCGCGCTCCCTGCGAACCCCATCCGAGGTTCGACGATAGATTAAGACACCCTCGGAAGCGTCCACCTCGATGGAGACGATCCCCTCCATGGGATCGAGTCCGAAGAGCGTTTCCGCGCCTGATACAGCGCCAATTTCGTCCAAATTCGACATAAGTCCGATTACCCGTTCTAATGGCTAACCAGCCATCCATCGCACGGTCCCGCGTCCGCAGGACGCTTGCTCGTTACTGCCGAGTACGTTCTGCACCCGGCGCCAAGTGTGTAATGTTTAGGCGATTTCTCTATCAAGGAGTGACAATGAAAGCCCGTAATCCTATTATACTGTCTGCGATCGCGCTCTTCGGAGCTCTGTGCGCAGGCGCAATCCTCGCCGCCCCGCAAAAGAGCGATAAGCAGGCCAAGCCCGACCCAAAGAAGCCTCTCTTCGAGCGCGTCGTAAAGAGCGAGGCGGAGTGGAAGAAGACCCTGACGCCGAACGTCTTTGAGATCACCCGCAAGGCAGGCACGGAGCCCGCGTTTCGCAATGAGTACTGGAACAACCACAAGCCAGGCATCTACCGGTGCGCCGATTGCGGCCTGGACCTGTTCACCTCGAAGACCAAGTTTGAATCGGGTACCGGCTGGCCAAGCTTCTGGCAGCCGCTGGACAATCGGTACATCAACAAGAAGTCAGATCACGACCTGGGCTACGAGCGAACGGAAGTACG
>JAYTEU010000102.1:0-5452 GCA_043734985.1 Chthonomonadaceae bacterium | reverse complement strand
CCGCCAACTGCTCTTCAGTCCACATAGCACTTCCTATCCGCAGATTACGCAGATTAACGCAGATGGAGAATTAAGTTCCAACACATACACGCATCTTGGAGCATGGTGCACTGCGAAATCAACCTACACAAGTATTTATCTGCGTCAATCTGCGACATCTGCGGATAAAATCCCTCTGCCTGGTTTCCGTGTACGACTGGGCGCTACAGGTAGCCCAGGTCTTCGAGGCGGCGGGCCAGCTCTTCTTCCTCCGCCTCGGTATAGACGGAATCGGCGGGTACGATTCGGGTCGCGGGGATCGCCGCGCGGCCCATGCCCTCGGGAACGGGGATTCCCAGCGCCTGTAGAATCGTCGGGGCGACGTCGTACAGGGACAATCCTTCCAGTCGGGGCTGGAGCGGGGCAAAGCGCGCGCGCTCCCGGCTCGGAAGATCGTCGATATCGGCCATCAGGAAGATGCCGTGCTGCGCGTGGTTTGCATCGTCCGGCCCGATGTCGTTTTCGTGCGTCCAGACCGTGCCGTGGCCCAGGCTTCCCACGGAGCGCCAGTAAAGGTCGCCGAAATAGACGATCAGGTCAGGCGCGACGTTATTTCGCTCGGCATAGATCCGGTCCGGCCGAAACACGCGGGTGCCGATCGGGGAGCCGTTCTCGTCGCCGAGCGCTTCCAGCTTTGCCGTGATCTCGGCTTTCAGAGCCTCCACCGCCTCCGGCGCGACGATGCCGCGCGGCTCGCGGCCCGCCACGTTCAGGAACAGCCGGCCGTAGTAGCCGCCGTCTCCCCAGGCGCGCGTCCGCTCCCAGTCCACCAAGGCCGGGCTGAACTTCGTGAGCCCCTGCACCGGCTCTTTCAACACCAGATAGCCTTCTCGTACCAGCCATTCGTTGAAGCAGATACCGCCCACCATCCGCTTGGCGCCGTGGTCCGATACGATCAGCACTCGCGTGTCCGGCTCCAGGGTCGCGAGGAAGGCGCCTATCTCCGCGTCGAGGGCCACATAGTAGTCGCGGATGGCGTTTTCAAACTCACTTCCAGGAAGGTATTTCGGGTGCTCGGGATCGAGATAGCGCCAGAAAGCGTGGTGAATGCGGTCCGGCCCCATCTCCACCATGACGAAGAGGTCCCACGGATGGCGCGCGGCAAGATGACGGGCAAGCTGAAACCGCTGCCGAGTCATGGCATAGATGTCGGCCAGCAGTTTCGCCTTGTCGTCGGTGCGGAACTCGCGCGTGTCGAAGATATACTCTCCCACAGTCTCCCGGATTTCGTGCTTCAGGTCGGGAGGGAAGGTATACTCGCTGCTGGTATCCGGCGCCATAAAGTCGCTGATCATCAGGCCGTTTATCGGGCGCGGCGGATAGGTGAGCGGGACGCCCAGCGCGATGCTGCGCTTTCCGCGATCGCCCAGCAGATCCCACACCGCCGGCGCCTTGACGAGTCGGCTGCTGGCGAACGAGAGCCCGTCGTAGGAGTGGTCGCGACGGTTTCGGAAGCCGTAGATGCCGAGGACGCCGGGGTCGCGGCCCGTCATCATGCACATCCAGGCGGGAACGGTGATCGGGGGAGTGGCGCTTTCCAGCGATCCGTAGGCGCCGCCCACCATGAAGCGGCGAAGATTGGGCAGCAGATTCGGCCAGCGATCGAATACGAGTTCCGGCGCCGCGCAGTCCAGCCCGATGACACATACTTTTTGGGACATAGTGCGTATAGTATAAGCGGGAACGTTGGAATGCGTCAAGCGAGGCCACGCAACCGCGAAACCTGCTTCGCGCGAAATCCGTACTCATTTCGGGCGCAAAACAGCATTATTACGATTCGTCAGCACCTGTATGGACCCGCAATCGGCCAGCTGGCCTTGCCCTCCCTTAGCCGAGGGCGCACCCCTTAGGCGTGGCGGTATTTTCAGAAGAGGATCACAGATTTCCCATGAGTCCAAAATGGATGATCGGCTGCGGCGTGATTGCCGCGGTTGGAATTACCGGGGCGGTAGTCTCCACGCAGCGCGCATTGAAGCCACAGACGAAGGCAATACGCGCGGAGACCGTGCAGCGAGGCGACGTCGAGATCAAGGTGGTAGAGACCGGATCGATCGAGCCGCTGCGCAAGGTGGATGTCAAGTCGAAGGCGGGCGGGCGTATTTCGCGCCTGTTCGTGGATGCAGGGTCCATCGTGCAGCAGGGACAGGTAATCGCGACCATCGATCCGCAGGAGATCAACAGTCAGGTCGAGGCGCTGCGCGCGCAGATGGCAGGGGCGCAGGCCCGCGTGGAGTCGGCGCGCAAGGGGGCGACGTACCAGGCGTCTCAGACCGTTAGCGGCGTCGACCAGTACGTGCATAACCTCGCGGCGGCGCAGGCTCGCCTTCGCCAGTCCGAAGCGGAGGCGCGAGTGCAGCCCCGTTTGACGAAGCAGTCGATCGCGGCGGCTCAAGGAAGTGTCGACTCGGCCACGGCGCAGGCGCAGGCGCTTCAGGACAGCCTCAACCTGATGGCGACTTCGACGCATCCCCAGGCTGTCGTCAGCGCGCAGTCCGCGTACGACACGGCGGTGGCGCAGGAGGCTAATTCGGGCGCGAACGTGAAGCGTCAGAAGAACCTGTTCGCCAAGGGGTTCGTCTCGCAGCAGGCGCTCGACACCGCGCAGACGGACTACGATGTTTTCCGGGCGCGAACGCGAGAGGTGAAGGAGCGGCTGGACAGGGTCAAGCAGGCCAACGCGCTGGAAGAGCAGAATTTGAAAAGCCAGATCGCCGGCGCGCAGAGCCAGGTGCGGCAGGCTCAGGCGGCGTTGGATCAGGCCGGCACGAATGTCACCCCCGAGATGAAGCAGCGAGAGCTTGAGAGCGCCCGCGCCGCCTACGCGCAGGCAAAGGCCCAACTGGATTCTGCCCGCAACGGCAAGACCCAGGATTTGATGCGCCGCGATGACATTACCGTCGCCCAGGCGGAGGTGCGGCAGCTACAGAACCAGATGGACCAGATCCTGATCCAGCAGCGCGATACGACGATCCGCGCGACCATGGCCGGAATGATCACGAAGCGATATGTGGAGCAGGGCGAGCTGGTCACTTCGGCGATCGGCTCCTTCTCGCAGGGTACCGCCATCTTCCAGCTTGCCGATCTCGCCACGATGCTGATCAAGATCAACATCAACGAGGTCGATATCGACAAGATCAAGGTAGGAATGGGCGCCGAGGTCACAATCGATGCGGCCAAGGGCGCGATCTTCCACGGGCGCGTACACAAGGTTTCCCCGTCCTCCCAGGACAGCGGCGCGGCGGGCGCGGCGGCGGCCTCCTCGCAGACGGTGATCCGCTTTCCCGTCGAAGTGCAGCTTGATTCAGCCGACCGGCGCCTGAAGCCGGGCATGAGCGCGCGCTGCTCTATTATCTGTAAGCGCAGCAAAAACGTCGTGCGCGTCCCGACCAACTGTATCCAGGGAGTGGGACCGAAGGCTACGGTGGAGGTGGTGACCACGACGACGAAAGAGGGCAAGCCGGTAGATACGGTCGAGTCCCGCGCCGTGACCGTCGGCCTGCGAGGCGACGATGCCGTGGAGATCACTGACGGCGTGAAGCCCGGCGAGAGAGTGAAGCCGAATGCATACACCGGCCCGCCGATCCCGAAGATGGACTTCAGGTCTGGCCCCGGTTAGCGCAAAAGGAGAGCTGACAACCGCATATGAACTTTATACAGAGCCTCCAGATCGCAGTCGACAACCTGCGTGCAAATAAGATGCGATCGACGCTGACGGTGCTCGGCATCGTCATCGGGGTCAGCGCGGTGATCATGATGGTCGCGATCATGCAGGGATTTTCGCTCCGGTTTCAGCGGCAGGTCGGGAAGCTGGGCACGGACCTTATCTTCGTCACCTACAACCCCGACGCGAAGGAGCGCAAGAACACGTCCCGCCGCTTCGATGGCCTCAAGATGGCGGACGTGGAGGCGATCCGGCAGAACTGCGATCTGATCGCGGGCATATCGCCCGAGATGCCTCTCGGCAGCAACGCACGGGCGAAGTACGCGGGCACCGACACGGACGTGGCGCCGAACGGCGTGCTGCCGGATTACCAACTGCTTCGCAACGTCTCCGTGGCGCAGGGCCGTTTCATCTCCCTGCAGGATGTGGAGACCTGGGCGCCGGTCGTCGTTATCGGGGACAAAGTGCGGGAAGAGCTGTTCGGGAAAGAGGCGCCCCTGGGCAAGAGTATCGCCCTCAACGGGCAAAACCTGCTCGTCATCGGAGTGCTGACGCCCAAGGGCAGAACCTTTGAAGGGGATGAGGATAAGAGGGTCTTCCTGCCGCTCACTACCGTCCAGAAGCGGTTCCTCGGCACGGACATCGTCGGCGTGGTGTTCGCGCAGCCGAAGAGCCGGGCGCTGATGAACGAGGCGAAGCAGCAGCTCTGGGAGACCCTGATGCGCCGGTACGACAACCTGCCGGGGTGGAAGGTCGACAGTTTCGACAGCCTGCTGGAACTGGTCAATCAGTTCACGTCGATCTTTACGATCGTGCTCGGCTCCATCGCCAGCCTGGCTCTGCTCGTCGGCGGCATCGGGGTCATGAACATCATGCTTGTCTCGGTGACGGAGCGGACGCGGGAGATCGGCATCCGCAAGGCGGTCGGCGCGAAGAGCCGGGACATCCTGATGCAGTTCCTGGTGGAGGCGGCCACACTGACGGGATTCGGCGGTCTGGCGGGCGTGGGGATCGGCACCGGCTCCGCCTACCTGATCGGCTACATCACGACCTTCATACCGGCGCTGATCGACGCGCGCTCCGGCGAGCGCGGCATGACCGTGTACGTCCCGCCGTTCATCATGATCGGGGCGTTCCTCTTCTCGGCGGGCATCGGCATCTTCTTCGGCGTCTACCCCGCGATCCGCGCCTCCCGCCTCGACCCGATCGAGGCCCTCCGCCACGAGTAAGGGCGTTTGGGACCTCGGTCAGGAAGCGCTTACCACGAACATTCCGTCGCGCCGGCGGCAATTTTTGGAGTATTTCGAATGAAGGGTCGGGGAGGACTCTCTCCCCCGACACGTCCCGACACCCCGACACATAGCCGGGGCAGGCAGTAGCCGAGGACAGGTAGCCGGGGCGGACACGGATTTCACAGATTGCACCGATTATGGGAGAGGAGGGCGGCGGCGGGCTTTGGCGCGCGCGAGGCTGGAATTAATTTGTTTGTGCTGCGAGGTGGCATTTTTGAGGAATGCAGAACAAATCAATTCGAGTGCGCGGAGACACTGCGGCGGTGAGAAGTGGGAATTCTCAAGAAATAGATGTGCTGAAAACGGCCCAAACTGTCCCGTTGGATGCGTTTTCGTGCAAAAATGTGCGGTTTTTGTATCTGTTGGGTTGGGTTGAAGCGGGACGCGGCTGGAACGCAGGAGGTGCTGCAGAACTAGAGATCATCCCAATGATACCGTTCGGGAAGCCTGCTGACATCGT
>JAYTEU010000101.1:0-3682 GCA_043734985.1 Chthonomonadaceae bacterium | reverse complement strand
GATTGAAAGGTTTTGCAATCGGCGGCGCAATGATCGCGCCCCGCCATGCTAATTTCATTGTAAACCGGGGTAGCGCGACGGCTGCCGAACTTCGCGCCGTGGCGGACGTGGCGAAACAGCGCGTTCATGACCGGTATGGCGTCTGCCTGGAGGCCGAAGTGATGTGCATTGGCTGATATAGCGGGAGGTGACCGAACGTGAGCCACATGAGCGCAGTGGGATTTGCATTGACGCCGGTGGCTCTGCACGAGCGCGTATTAGCCGCCGCGCCGGAAGCACCGCGTTTCGACACCGCTATCGGCGCCTATCTTCAATGGGCGGTGGGGGCCGGAGTGGAGCTATGGCTCCAGGTCAACGCTCTCAATCAGATCGTGGGCTGCAATCCTCACTTCGTGGGCCAGGGGCGGCTCGACGCGGGCATAATCGAGTCGGTCGCCGCGCCGGGAAGACCCATGGATGGGCACTGCTTCGGATGGGCCGCTCCGCGTGATCCCGTGAACCCCTATTCCGGCATCCACTCTTTTGCCGCCAACCTGCCCAATTTCGCCTATGTGGACGAGCGCATCCTGATGCCGCCCGTGGTAACGCTCCAGATCGCGGCATTCGCCTCCGACCTGGAGAGCTTCCCGACGGAGATGGCCTTCGTAGAATCGGAGTGGGGCCGGAAAATCGGCGCGCAGACGGCCACGGAGACCTGGCAGCAGGCGGAGATCGACGGATTGCCCCAGCCGGAGGTGTTTCTCAGCGGCAAGGTAGTCGCGTCGGAAGGGCTGGTCAATCCTGAGACCGGCCAGTTGTTCCACGCGCTCCTGCTGCGAACGGAGGCGGGAACGATAGACGTGGTGGTCGATCCGGAGACGTGTCCGCGCCGTCCCGTGGTCGGCACGGTTGCGGCGGGCACCTTCTGGCTAAGCGCGCAGGCAGTCAGCGAGCTGCCGCCGCCCCGCGCGCCCAGCCCGTTTTCGAGGGCGCGCGCTCGCTAGTCAGGATGTAGGGTGGGGGCTTGTCCCCCGTCGCCATGTCGAGGCGCGTGCGCCGGGAGACGACGGCGTGCGGCGCCATATCGAGGCACGTGCGCCGGGGGACGACGGCGTGCGGCCGGGGGCGACGGCGTCCGGCGGAGACGACGGCGTCCGGCGGGGGACAAGCCCCCGCCCTACAACGTCGCTACTCCTTCGATTGCTGTATGAGTTTGGCGACGAGGCCGGACCAGCCGGTCTGGTGGCTGGCTCCCAGTCCCGCGCCGTCGTCGCCGTTGAAGTATTCGTAGAACAGGATGTGGTCGCGCCAGTGCGGGTCCTTCTGGAAGGTCTCCGATCCTCCGAAGACCGGGCGGTTTCCGTTTTGGTCGCGCAGGAAGATATGGTTCAGGCGGCGGGACAGCTCCGCGGCGATCTGCCAGAGCGTCAGCATGCTGCCCGAGCCTGTTGGGAACTCCACCTTGAAGTCGTCGCCATAGTAGTGGTGGAATTTCTGAAGGGACTCGATGAGCAGGTAGTTCACCGGGAACCAGATGGGGCCGCGCCAGTTGGAGTTTCCGCCGAAAAGGCCGCTGCGCGATTCCGCCGGCTCGTAGGAAACGGTGTGTGCCTGGCCGTTTACGTTGAGTACATACGGGTTGTCCTTGTGGTAGCGGCTTAGAGCGCGTATGCCGTAGTCGCTCAGGAACTCGGCTTCGTCGAGCATGCGGCGCAGCAGGCACTTCATCCGGTGCCCGCGCACCAGGGCCAGCAGCCGTCTCTCCCCCGCTCCCGGCTCCTTCCACCGCGAGATCAGTCCCGCAAGCTGTGGCCGATTCTTCAGGAACCACTCCAGACGATCCTTGAAGCCCGGGAAGTTGTCGAGAACGTCCGGCTCCAGGGTCTCCACGGCGAGCAGCGGCAGCAGCCCCACCATAGAGCGGACTTTCAGGCGCTGCGCGCTGCCGTCCGGCAGGCGGAGTACGTCGTAGAAGAAGCTGTCCTCATCGTCCCAGAGCGCGATGCCGTCGCCCGCGATGTTGTTCATGGCGCCAGCGATGTAGAGGAAGTGCTCCACGAACTTGGTGGCCACGTCCTCGTAGGCGGGATTATTGCGGGCCAGCTCCATGGCGATTCGCAGCATGTTCAGACAGTAGAGGCCCATCCACGCGGTGCCGTCGGACTGCTCCAGGTGCCCACCTGTTGGCAGCGTCGCGCTCCGATCGAAGACGCCGATGTTGTCGAGGCCGAGAAAGCCGCCCTGAAAGATGTTCCGGCCGGAGACGTCCTTGCGGTTGATCCACCAGGTGAAGTTGAGGAGCAGCTTGTGGAAGGCCTTCTCCAGGAACTCCCGGTCGCCCTTGCCCTTGCGCTTCTGTTCGATCTTGTACACGCGCCAGACGGCCCAGGCGTGCACGGGCGGATTCACGTCGCCGAAAGCCCATTCGTAGGCGGGGAGCTGTCCGTTGGGGTGCATGAACCACTCGCGCAGCATCAGGATCATCTGGCGCTTGGCAAAGTGCGGGTCGACGATGGCCAGGGCGATGCAGTGGAACGCGAGATCCCAGGCCGCGTACCAGGGGTACTCCCATTTGTCCGGCATCGATAGAACGTCGGCATTGTGGAGGTGCCGCCAGTCGCAGTTGCGGCCGGACTTGCGCTGCCCCGGGGGTGTCGGCGCGGTAGGATCGCCGTCCAGCCAGGTATCCACGGCGTAGTTATAGAACTGCTTGCTCCAGAGCATTCCCGCGAGCGCCTGGCGCTGCACCATCGCCGCGTCCGGGGATAGTCCGTCCGGCGCGACCGTTGCATAGAACGCGTCGGCCTCGTCCTTTCGCATCTGAAAGATGCGCGTAAAGGACTCGTCCAGCGGATTGACGGGAGTATGGTCGTCGGAGAGCCTGAGCCGGATCGTTCGGCTGCCGCGCGCTTCGACCTCGATCTGGTAGCGAAGCGATACCTTGGAGCCCTGCTTGCGAGGATTGACCGCGTGCTTCTTACCGCCGACCACGTAGTCGTTGATCCCATCCTTAACGTAGGGTGTGGGATTCAGGCCGTTCGGCGGAAAAAGCCGCGCAGCGTTGGTGTCGTTCTCCGTGGCGAGGATCTCTGGCATGGGGTCCTGCTGGAAGTGCAGGTATCGCTCCCCGAGCACTTCGTGCGTCGCCTTTAGAAGCGTGCCTTCCGGGCACGGCGCGGCCTCTATAACGGGGCGCGCCGCGTTCTCGGTCCAACTCCAGCGGTTGCGGAACCAGAGCGTCGGCATGACGTCCAATTTGGCCGTTTCACCACTCCGGTTGTGAATGGTGATCAGGATCAGGGTGTCTTCGGGATCGACCTTGGCGTACTCAATGAAGACGTCAAAGTACTGGTCGTCGTTGAATACGCCCGTCTCCAGCAGCTCGAACTCGTCGTCGTCGTGGCCGCGCCGGGCGTTCTCCTCGACCAGCCACGCGTAAGGATAAGCAGCCTGCGGATATTTGTACAGGGCCTTCATGTAGGAGTGCGTGGGCGTGCTGTCGAGGTAGTAGTAGTACTCTTTGACGTCCTCGCCGTGGTTGCCCTGCGGGCCGGTAAGGCCGAAAAGGCGCTCCTTGATTATCGGGTCGTTCCCGTTCCAGAGCGACAATCCGAAACAGAGGTACTGGCGGCGGTCGCAAATTCCGAGCAGCCCGTCCTCGTTCCAGCGGTAGGCGCGGGACCGTGCATGGTCGTGCGGAAAA
>JAYTEU010000100.1:0-3963 GCA_043734985.1 Chthonomonadaceae bacterium | reverse complement strand
TAGACTTAGGTGCGGGAATGGAGAGGGAGCCACCGGCAGACTTGCCCGGCGCGATCATACCACCCGGCTGCTGCGTTTTCTGCCTCTCCTCGGCCTCCTTGCGCTGAGCATCAGCCAGTCTCATTGCGATCTTCGCGAGCTTCAACTGCTCCAATTCGGCCTCGTCCGGCTTTTTGATCGCCTGAAGCCCAGTAACAAGCCGCTTGCGGGCGGTCTGTTCTTTTGTCAGCGTCGCCGTATCGTATCCCGGTGCAATGTCCATCAAATGCGAGATCTTCTGATAGACGGCATCCGCGTTTACGAGGTCGCCTTTATCGCGATAGAGGTCTCCAAGCTCGAAGCGTAGATCCTGGTTCTCAACGCCTTTGAGGGCCGTCTGATCCAGTGTAATCAGCCGTTCGCGCAGGGCTGCCTTTTTGTCCGAAGGCGCAAGGTCCATCTTTGTCTTCAGCGACTTTGCAACAACCAGCGCCAGAGCGGAATCCGTGGGACGCTTCGCAAACTGGGCTTCGAGCTCTGCATTGGCGATGGCCCGGTCACGTTCAAGCTCAAGCGGATCCGGCAGCGGCTCTTCCGACGGCTGGCCGAACTGCGCCATCATGCGCGCCTGGTCGGCCTGACTCTGCCTCTCCTCAACCTTAGCGTAGTGGTAGTAGGCCGCAGCTTCAGCGCCTTCGGGCTTAAACGATACTCTGGCTGTCTTAAAGCCCGCCTTGAACTCGTTGCCAAGTTTCTCGGTGGCACGCTCCTGCTTTATCGATTCTGTAATCGCCTTGACGTCCGGAGTCGCCGGCTTCGCGGTCGGGTTCTTTGGATCGGGAGGCGGCGCAGGTGCGTCTCGCCGTGTTTCAACTTTTGCGAACGCGTATCCGGTTGATCCGAACATAGAAGTCTTAACCAGTTCGGTTACCTGTCCGACAGCCGTCTTATGGACCGCAGCCGCGAAGTCCTTACCGTAGGAGCTTGCGAGCATCTCCTGCGCCGCGCCCTGCCCCATCGGGTTGGGCGATTTGCGATACTCCGGCATAAACCCAATGTCGCCGCCCTTCTGCTTTGTGAAATCCGTGGAGTTAGCCTTAGCAAGCGCCGCGAAGTCCGCCCCGCCGCGCGCCTTAGCCAGCAGACCCTCGGCGAGCTTCTTCGCCTGCTCTTCGGTCAGCAATTTCGCCGCTTTCTTTGGGTCGGCGAACGGCTGGCGTCCATACCCGATCTGTACAATCCGAGCCTTAACTTCCTGGTTCTGTTTCTTTATGTCCTCGGGAGTAACGGCCTCCATTGCCTTGAATTTCTCCAGCAAGGCGGCGGCAAGCATGGCGGTATCCTTGGCTTTCTGGTCGCGATAATCGGACGGTGATATACCGCCGTGATACTGCGAAAGGAAGTCTTCCCACTGGGTGTCGGTGGAGTTCTTGCCGAGGACCTGTTCGCGCTCCTCTTTGATCTTGCGATCGACCTCGGCATCGCTCACTTTGACCTTGTATTTGTCCGCCATCTGGCGCAGCACGGTCGCCGCGACCAATTGATTCATCGCGGCGCCTTCATTTTTGACCGAGTCCTCGCCGGATCCGGTGCGCGTCGGTATCGCGTTCCTGAACTGGGCCTCCGTTATTGGCTCCCCGTTAACAAGCGCAATTACGGTGTTGGAGTCCGCGTTGTGCCTGCGCCCGTTTTGTCCGCCGTACTGGTTCCAACCGAACCCGATCACCAAGGGCACTGCAAATATTATCAGGCAGCCCCACCCGAACGCACGACCCGTTTTCGAATAGAAATTGCGCCACCAAACGATTGAAAGGAGATCAGGCATAATCCGTTCGTTTCCCTATTTGTCTTCTATTATTGAGTTAAAGCTAGTCCTGTATGAATCTTCTTAAGGCGGCAAGGCAGGGACGAGAGCCCTCTTCGGGCGTGCCCTTTCCGCCCGGCCCGGCGCCCTTTTCCGGGACATAGTGCGTTTCCAGCGAAATGTATCCCGTGTAACCGTCGCGCTTCAGCGCTTCAAAATGCCGGGCATAGTCGATCTCGCCCTCGCCGACCACGCACCATTTT
Organism: Chthonomonadaceae bacterium; assembly: GCA_043734985.1. Classification (GTDB taxonomy): domain Bacteria; phylum Armatimonadota; class Chthonomonadetes; order Chthonomonadales; family Chthonomonadaceae; genus DATGJU01. The sequence continues at coordinate 1,917 of JAYTEU010000100.1, read as the reverse complement.
GGCTGTGGACCGTGGTCCGCCGTTTGTACCGTCACGGCGTCTTTGATGTGCACGTGGGAAAACCACGGCTTGACGGCTTCATATCCGTCCGGAAACGGCTTCTCACCAGCGTAGAATGCGTTTCCCGGATCCCATACGATCTTGAAATTCGGCGAATTTACGGCTGCCGCAATCCGCGCCGCTTCTGCGCCCGTGCCAATGTAGCACGCGTGTTCATTTTCCAGGCCCAGTACCACGCCCTCTTTTGCAGCAATTGCGACGGGATCCTCGAACGCGGAAACGATCTGCTCTTCAAGCTCAGCGGTGAGTGCGGCTTTGCGCCAGAAACTGAAAACCCGTATGAGCGACGTGTCGAAAAGGTGGGCCAGCTCAATGCAACGGCGCAGCATATCCATCTGCTCCGGCAGTCCACGAGGTGTCGCGAGGTGCATTCTGCCTGCCGCCTCGCCCTCAATAGGCGCGTTCATCTCAAGATCACACTTAAAAAACGGCGTCGAAAGGGCGGCGACGCGAAGTCCCCGGTCAACCAACGCCGTCTTTGCACGGGCAGCCTGTTCGTCGGTAAGATCGGCGATATTCACGCCCCAGAGCCCACGCAGTTCCGCTCCCACGGCGCCGTACTCAACCAGGACGTCGAGCGCGTGCTCGAAATCCTGGGAAATCTCATCGGTTATGGCGGCAAGCTGCATGAGCGGTTGTACAATCCTTCCTTCGCATTTTGCTTACGGCTGCAAGTATTGCTCTAAAATCGTCTCAGTTTACTGTAAATGGAGCGGCTTGTCAATCTGATATCGTTGCTCAATCGAACGACAATTAGGGTTTGTTGTCAACTACGACCAACGTACGCACTCGCGTTATAACCGTAGTATTTTTGCTAAGCGCGCGTACTTCGACCACATGCTCGCCGTTACGTACACGGGTAGTATCCCACGCGAAGACGGCTGGGAAGGTGTTTTGCGCTGAAACCGGATCGCCATCTATGCTATAGGTTACCGCGGCGATCGGCTCCGGCTCTCCCACCGGCAGCTTCGCGCGCAGCGAAACGACACCGGAAAGCACCGCTCGGTTGGTCTCCTTGGCTCTTGCTAGAGCGCTTACGGTGTATTGGTCGGACAATTCGACCAGGCGCTTCCGAACCTCCGCGAGCCTGGCCAGAACTGCGGAATCTGGTGCCGACGCCGCAACGGCCCGCGACGCCGAAGCTCCGTCGGCGCCGCCGTTAATGAACGGAAGCGTAACGATAAAAGCGAAAACCGTATCCTCCGTAGGGGTAAGGCCATCCGGATAACGGCTCCACTTTGCGTGGCCGACCTGCTGCAGCGCGTCGGTTCCCACCGGCGGCAGGAACGCTCCAAATAGGCCGGTTCGCGGTTTCATGTCGGTCACAATCGCGCTGTCCGGCGGCTTGCTCCGCGACGAACTCTCCGCGGCAGGCAGGATTTTCAGCGCATGCCCGGGCGCGACGGCAAAGGCGATACCGTCGCTTGTGCTTCTGATAATAGTTCCGGCCTCGCGCGCCAGCTTATCCGGAGCCGCGAGCCTGGCAGGCTTTGTCACGCGACCGATTATCAGAAAGTGCTCGCCACTGTCTACACTGGCTTCGATACGGCCGAAGGGGGCGTTCTCGATGCGCAGCCTGTAAGTATCGTGCGAAATCACGACGACCGTGTCGGGAGCAGCGGGCGGGCTATCCTGGCATTTACCCGGCGAGCTGTCGAACAACACGAAAATCAGCATTCCAGCGCAAATTGCGCGCGCGCGCTTTACCATTGTGGACTCCTAAATACAGAGCTCATGGTCTTCTGGCGATATAGAATATTCTGTCCGACGTGCGAAATGTCGGGCGAAGTGTATAGGCTTGAAAGGCTGAGATATCTACGAAGCCCGCGTTCGTCAACATCTCCACTACCTCATCCT
>JAYTEU010000099.1:0-6057 GCA_043734985.1 Chthonomonadaceae bacterium | reverse complement strand
TGTGAAGCAGGCGGAAGAGTACCTCAAGGACGATACTTTCCTTATCATCAGTGGCGATGCGCTTACCGATATCGACCTCGATAAGGCAATCAAGTTCCATCATGACAAGCAGAGCCTCGCCACCATTGTGCTGGCGCACGTCCACAATCCGCTGGAGTTCGGCGTGGTCATCACCGATGACGACGGGCGCATCCGCCGCTTCTTGGAAAAACCGTCCTGGGGCGAAGTCTTTTCGGATACGGTCAACACGGGCATGTACATCCTGGAACCGTCCATCTTCGATTACATGGAGCCGGGCAAGAGCTTCGACTGGAGTCAGCACGTCTTCCCGCAGATACTGGCGGAAAATAAGCCGATGTTCGGCTATGTCATGGACGGGGATTATTGGTGCGATGTCGGCAGTCTTCAGCAGTATCGAGACGCCCAGTACACCGTGCTCGACGGCCGAACGCGAGTTCGAGTGGGCAAGGGCGGGGACGGCGTAAGGCGCGCTTCCGAGGTCTGGATCGGCGAGGGGGCGGACATCGATCCCGCGGCGCGGATCATTCCGCCGGTCGTCATCGGTGCAAACGCCACGATCAAGGCGGGCGCGGAGGTCGGCCCCTATTCCGTGATTGGCGACAACGCGATCATCGAAGAGAATGCGACGGTCCATCGCAGCATCCTCTGGGATAATGTCTATGTCGGCGTCGAGTCGCGCCTCTCAGCGTGTACCGTCTGCAGCCATGTGACCATCAAGCGCAACTGCGTGATTCAGGAGGGCGCCGTCATCGGGGACCGCTGCCGGATCGAAGACGACTCGACCATTCGCACGCAGATCAAGCTCTGGCCGGACAAGATCATCGAGGCAGGCAGCACGGTCACCATGAGCCTGATCTGGGGCCAGAAGTGGGCCGGAACGCTGTTCCGCAAACAGGGTGTCATGGGTATTGCCAACATCGAGCTCACGCCCGACTTTGCCTGTAAGCTCGGCGCCTCCTTCGGCGGCTACCTGAAGCGGGGCGCAACCGTGGTCACCAGCCGCGAGTCGGGGCCGGTCGCGCGCATGCTGAAGAGAGCCATGCTTTCGGGCCTCCTCTCAGTGGGAGTAAACGTGCTGGATATGCGGTCGATGCCACTCCCGATCACGCGCCACAGCATCCTCGGCTCTCAGTCAGGCGGCGGCGTCCATATTCGCCTGGCGCCGGACAACCCCCGGCAGGCGCTGATAGAGTTCTTCGACGCGCAGGGCGCCTACCTCTCCACGAACGCCGAGCGCAAGGTGGAGACAATCTTCTTCCGGGAAGATTTCCGCCGCGTGGACGCGGAGCAGGTGGGCGTGCTGGAGTTCGCCAGCCGCTCGATCGAGCAGTATTCGGAAGACTTCTACCACCACCTCAAGGTCGATCAGATAAAGACGCGGCGAATGAAGATCGTCGCCGACTTCGCGTTCGGCAGGCTGGCGCAGATGTACCCCACGATGCTCGGCCGCCTGGGCTGCGACCTGATCGCTCTGAATGCCTACCCGGATGTCGGCAAGACCCCGAAGACCGTAGAGCAGCGCGCCGCGCTCCTGCCCAACCTGGCCCAGATCGTCCAGACGCTAGGCGCGGATATCGGCGTGCTCTTCGAGGCGGACGGCGAGCGCATGACACTGCTGGACGAGAACGGCGGCGTCATCGAGGGCGAGGCACTGCTGGCACTTATGGCAGTCCTCGTGGCCCGCACCAAGGAGCGCGCCCGCATAGCGGTGCCGGTGACCGCCCCCCGGATGATCGAGGATCTGGTCGGACTTCACGGAGGCATCGTCTACCGCACCAAGACGGACGTTCGCGATCTAATGTCGCTCTGCAGCGTCAATACCCCCAAGCCGGAGCGCGCGGACTTCGCCGGTGACGACGGGGGCGGCTTTATCTTCTCCGACTTCCAGCCCTCCTTTGACGCGATGTTCGCGTTCGGCAAACTGATGGAGCTGCTCGCGGCCACCGACCTGCGGGTGTCGGAAATCTCCGCGCAAATGCCCAAGGCCCACGTGAAACGGGCCGCTGTCCGCTGTCCATGGGAGGCGAAGGGCCGCATTATGCGAGTGCTAACCAAGGAGGCCGATTCGCTGTCTGGAGACGATGGCTGGACCGCCGAGCTGATCGACGGAATCAAGTTCATCCGAGGCAAGGAGTGGGCGCTGGTGCTGCCGGATGCATCGGAACCTTTCTTCCACGTCTATGCCGAGGGCGAGACCCCGGAAGCCGCGAACAGCCTGCTCTGCCACTACGTCGCGAAGATCGAAACCCTGCGGGGATAGAGGCAGTGGAACGCCCGTCGCGAGTACACCTGAGCCACGGGATTGCAACTGTAGCAGGCGGGGGAGACCTCGCGCAAAACCGCAGAGATGCAAAGAAGCGCAAAGAGTATCATGAACGGATAATCTCTTTGAGCGAGGAACGACATGCGTCAGACTGGACCCCGGTACAATGTGCCGGGACCCTGTTTTCGATCGCGAGGTTTCCCTTTCGTTTTGGGCAATATGCGGGGTAATTGGGATGACAAAGCCCGAAACACCTCCAACTGCGGGACGGGAAGTGATCGCGATCATGTCGGCAAAAGACGCGACAAGACTTTGTACCACGGAATACACAGACCACACGGAAAAACCAATCTCGTTGCTTGCGGATAACCAATGCGACTGTTACGGGCGGTCGGATTCCGGCTTCGATGGATGGATAAGGAATCCTTCCCCATCGTGTGCGAACGCCGTTTCCCTGCTTGGACCGTTTTCCCAGGCGCGAAGGATGTCGGGCAGGGAGGGCGGCTCCCAGAGCCAGGTAACCACCAGCCAGAAACACGGCAGCACGTTACTCCAGAATCGCCCTTCGGCGTCGATCCCGGCCGGCTCGTAAGCGCCGGCATGGAGCGTGTAGAATTCGGCGGTCTTCAGTTCGGGGTCGATCAGCCAGTACTCCGGGATGCCCGCTTTCGCGTACTCACGGAACTTTTCGATCCGGTCCCGGTCGCGGCTCTCCGGACTGATGACTTCCACAACTACGTCCGCGGGACCATCGATGTAGGTAGCGGTCAGCCGGTGACGATTCGCATCGAGAACCACGGCGATGTCCGGTTCGCGCCCCGAGGGTCGCGATGGCAGCCGCATCAAGAACGGAGCGTGGATCACAACGCCTTGACGATGCATGTTCAGAAAGAAATCAAGAACGACGATCAGGAAGCGCGTAATATTGAGATGCGCCAATGAAACCGGCATAAGTGTCTCTACCCTTCCATCGACCCACTCGGCTCGCACTTCCTCGTTTGACCAAGCGAGAAACTCCTCGAAGGTCGATAGTGGTAGGGATATCTCTCGATCGGTAATTACCATGCGCATCTCTGGTTTCCGGGAACAACCCGATGTAAGGTATTTAGCGCGGGATCTTCGGTTCCGCCGTGGCTAGTCTGTATTTTACCACAGGGGCGAGCACCCTCTAACAGTTAGCGCCGGTACGAACCAGGAAGTTTGCCGAAGCCGGATAGTCCGGATTGGTAACCATCGATGAGAGAATTTCACCAAGTCGCTGCCAGAAGACGCAGGAATGACTCCCAACAAGCTGAATGTGTCTGCCGAGGCCGGAAGTTCTCGCATAGCTTGAAGGATGGTTCAAGCCGTATCAGCCCGATGCGCCCGGTCACCGTTAGATTACCGGAGGCCCCGGCTTGTGCCATTTTCTCAAGACTGTGGGACGTTTCTTCAAGTGATAACAGGACGCACGAAATGGACATGATGGATGCCGACTGAATCGCGTTCCAGCACCCCAATCCTCGCTACTCTATTCTGCGCACTTGTTTTACTATGCTCCGGCATTGGCGCGCAGGCACATCCGCAGTCCGCCGTCAGACCCATCCCGCAGTCCCTTCAGCCGGTACGCCTGCGCTGCGAGTATGCGGATAACCCGCTCGGCATCGACAACCCCGCGCCGCGTCTCAGTTGGGAGTGGGCGGCACCGTCGCCGCGCGCGCGGAACCAGCGGCAGACCGCGTACCGGATTCGGGTGGGCAGCAGGCCGGACCGGCTCGCGTCAGGACGTGGCGCGGATCTGTGGGACAGCGGCCGGGTCGCCTCCAATCAGACGGCCGCCATCGAATACGCCGGGAAGCCCCTGAGTAGCGGGCAGCGCGCGTACTGGAGCGTGCAGGTGTGGGACGAGCACGGCGTCGCGTCCTCCACATCAAGCGTGGCCTGGTGGGAGATGGGCCTGCTCAAGCCTTCCGACTGGCGCGCGGAGTGGATACGCCACGATGCGCCCGCGCCAAAAACGGAGGAGGATGCGTTCGGCGAGGAGCCCGCGCCGCTGCTGCGCAAGGAGTTCAGCGTCGGCAAGCCGATCGAGCGCGCACGCGCCTATGTGACGGGCCTTGGCTACTACGAGCTGTCCCTGAACGGCGCGAAGGTCGGCGACCACGCGCTGGACCCGGGATGGACCGCCTACGCGAGCCGGGTGCTCTACTCCACTTATGACATAACGCGTGATATCCGGCAGGGGCGTAACGCCCTCGGGATAATGCTGGGCAGCGGCTTCTACAATCCGCTTCCGCTGCGCATGTGGGGCCATCTGAATCTGCGCGAGCACCTTGCGATCGGCGAGCCGCGCGCCCTGCTCCAGATCGAGATCACCTATCGCGATGGGACGCGCCAGACGGTGGCAAGCGACACGACGTGGAAGACCGCCAACGGTCCTATCCGGAAGAACAGCGTCTACCTGGGTGAGGAGTACGATGCGCGGCAGGAGCAGACGGGCTGGGACAAACCGGGTTTTGCGGATGCGCGCTGGCGGAGCGCGATCGCGGCCTCCTCGCCCGGCGGAGCATTGACGGCCCAGTTCGCCCCTCCGATCCGCGCGACCCGCCATTTTGCTGCCCGCACTGTTTCGCAGCAGAAGCGCGGTGTCTTCCTCTTCGACCTCGGTCAGAACTTCGCGGGCTGGGCGAGGCTAACGGTGCACGGCGGCTCGCCGGGAACGCGGGTGATGCTCCGCTACGGAGAGCTGCTCGACTCGGCGGGGCGGCTTAACCCGATGACCTCCGTAACTGGGCAGATCAAGGGCCGGCGCCTGCCGCCCGGTTCGCAGGCGCCCTCCACGGCCGTCCAGACCGACGTCTATACCTGCACAGGCGGCGGCATCGAGACCTACACGCCGCGCTTCACGTTTCACGGCTTCCGCTATGTGGAGGTGACAGGTTACCCCGGGATGCCGCCCCTGACCGCGATCGAAGGCATCGGTCTCAACTCCGATGTCGAGAAGGTAGGCACGTTCTCCTGCTCCAACCCGCTCCTCAATCGCATCCATGCCGTCACGGAGAGTACGTTCCTCAGCAACCTTTTCAGCGTCCAGTCCGACTGCCCGCACCGCGAGAAGTTCGGGTATGGCGGCGACATCGTGGCGACCAGCGAGACTGCCATGCTCAACTTCGACATGGCGCGCTTCTACGAGAAATCGGTGCTCGACTTGTCGGATTCCGTGCGGACGAACGGCGGATTTACGGAGACGTCACCCTTCGTAGGCATCGCCGACGCCGGTCTCGGAGGAGGCGCGGGACCCGTTGAGTGGGGAACCGCGCACCCGCAGCTTGTGTGGCAGCGCTATGTGATGTACGGCGACCGGAAGACGCTTCGCGAGCAGTATCCGAAGGCGCAAAAATGGCTCGCGCTGCTTCGTTCGAAGGCCGTCAACGGCATACTCGACAACGGTATCAGCGATCACGAAAGCCTGGCTGCCAAGCCTACCGCGCTGACCGGCACGGCGTTCTATTACTATAACGCCCGCCTGCTGGAGAAAATGGCCCGCGCGCTCGGCCACGCGATCGAGGCCGCCGAGTACGATAGGGAGGCTGCCGGCGTCTATGTCGCGTTCAACCACCGGTTCCTCAAACCCGGCACGGGCCGCTACGATACGGCGACCCAGGCATGCCAGGCGATGGCGCTCGCGCATGGTCTGGTGATAGGATCGGAAGAAAAGGCGGCGAGGGATGTGCTCGTCAAGGACATCGAGGCGCACGGCGGCCACCTGACGACAGGCATCTTTGGCACGCAGG
>JAYTEU010000098.1:0-2496 GCA_043734985.1 Chthonomonadaceae bacterium | reverse complement strand
GTGGCGAGAAACAGCGAATCGTTACTGTCTACGAATGTTGAAAATATCCAACCGCAGCTTGGCAGGCGGCAAATGAGGGTGGTCTTGCTTCCTGTAATCCGGTGCAGCGTCAGGTCTTTTCCGATCGCCAGCAGGCCGTGAGAGTCCTTCGCAAGCAGCTCGACATTGTGAATCTGCCTGACCTTGACCGACCTGCCGTTCCGGTAACGGTAGACATCTCCAGCGCTTCCGACCACGTAGAGCGCCCCGTCGTCGGCCTCGGCCACCGATAGGATCTCTGCGGACGGCAGACCCTCCGGGACGCCGTAGTGCGTTGTGGCATAGCCTCGAACGCGGAACAATCCCAGCGAACTCGCGAACCAAACGCTCCCATGCCGCCCTTCCGCCGCTCCTGTAATCTTTGGAGTCGCGCCCCTAACGGTCAGGAAGTCGATCGGCGTGAGCTTAGTCGGTGCAAAACGGTTCAGGCCGGAGTTCGTGGCCACCCACAAACTGCCCTCGCGGTCCTCGATTATGGGGCCGATATCCGTGTCGGCCAGACCGTCGTCCCGCCCGTAGTTGCTGAACTTTCCGTTCGTTAGGCGGCTGAGACCAAGGGGGGTGCCGATCCATAAATTGCCCTGACGATCGATGCATAGGGAGCGAACCTCGTCCGCCGGCAGGCCATCGCGCGTAGTGTACGTTCTCTCGCGCCCGTTGTTCAGGTGAATGAGGCCGTGCTTCGTACCGATCCATAGCCCGCCATTGGGTGATGGGAGAAGCGTGGTGCCATCCAGGTAGGGCTTTACGGAGCGGAATGCGCCTCGTTGGTCGCGGCGGAATAAGCCGGACCAGGACAGTAACCAGAGATCCCCGGCGGCATCTTCCGTTATGCCGGCACACCCCGACGCCGCGGCCCCTTCTGGTGTTTTCTCCGTGTATTCTAGTATGCTGTCCTTAACGACATGGATTAGCGGATACTGGCCCAAGCCTCCCAGCCAGACGCTTCGGTCCCGCGCCATAAAGACGACATTGTGTTGAGACCAATGGGCTTTTCCCGGGCCGTTTGAGATCGGATGGAAGATGCCATCCTTGAGCGGGCCGCTCCCGCCGCCGTCCGTACCGATCCAGGGGATTCCTTGGGGTCCGACAGTAACGGAGAGCGCCATGTCTCGGAAGAAATTGGGGGTGTTCTTGTAGTTGAATACTCGGATGTATTTGCCGTCGAAGCGCGCAACCCCGCTGCGCGTGGCCATCCAGATAAAGCCGTCGCGCGTCTGAGTGAGCCCTTCGATCCTGCGGGCGGGCAGTCCGTCCTGTCGCGTCCAGGCATCGACCCGGCACTGCTTCAGTGACTTGTCGGCATCCAGAGCACTTGCGGGCGCCGCCGAGACTGCGGCGGTACACGCGATTAAGGCGACCAGGCGGGCCTGGAAGTTGTCAGTCCATGTCCTTCGACAATACGCGGTCCCCATTCGGCACAATCCTCGCTCCATCGATAGGCGGCCTTTTGAGCCATCCGTTGGCTCCTGGCTCGGGCAGGTATGAACACTATATTCCATACCTGCCCGGCCGGATAGCCAGGAATTCCTACCAGAGTTGCGCGCCGGGGAATCAATGGTTGCTATCGCTTGTGAACGAACTTCGCCAAGGTTTCGGCCAGACGATCTCCCAGAAGATCCTGACCGCTCGCGAGGATCGTGCCGCTGTCTCCATCCACCAACAGGCCCGTCGGCGTATTTGTGACGAAGTAGAGCTGAGCTATCGCCGCGTCCCACACCTTTCCGTCGTACACCTGCGGCCAATCCATGCCATGCTCCTTGGTGTACGACGCGAGCAGCGGCGCCTGATCGGCATGGTCGAGACTAATGCCAAGTATTTCAAGACCGGCCGCATGGAACTCCTTAAACGCGCGGGTTACATACGGAACCTCGCGGTTGCAATCTCCGCACCAGGTGGCCCAGAAGTAGAGCAGCACGACCTTCTTCTTGTAGTCGTCCGGATATCGCGCCACGTGGCCGTCGGTAGTCTTCGCTTCAAACCGCATCACGCGCTTGCCGATGCTCAAGTCAGGCGGCGGCAGTATCTCAGCGACCTGCCGCGCGGACTTCACGAGATCCATGCTCGATCCGTCCGCGTCGATGTTCCGCACTTCGTAGGTCATTCCGCCGATATTGAACGGCTCCATCGCATCATAGGTTTCGCCGCGAACGTCGATCTTGCCGTTACCGTTGACGTCGATTAGCAGAAAAACCCCCGATTGGCCGGGTACGCCGGAGCCACGGAAATCGCCGCGAGTCAGGGCGTCCGCGATTCGGCAGTGGTATGTCTTGCCACCCAGCGCCAAATCTCCTTCACGTCCATAATCGGCGGTACAGTAGATGGGCAGGAACAGCGCGGCACGAGACGGCTCCGTCGTATCGTACCGCGAGAGGGAAACGCGCATTGGCACGATCTTTCCCCCGTAACGCACCTGCAAGGTTGCGCCTCCCACCGACATCGTCAGGCGGTCGTTCG
>JAYTEU010000097.1:0-2886 GCA_043734985.1 Chthonomonadaceae bacterium | reverse complement strand
ATGCCCGAACGTATACCAGTGGTGATGGGCGTTCCACCACAGGACACCGCTGTACATGCTGATAGTAATGAGAAACGCGAGATAGGGTTGGGGCTGCCTAAGCCATTGACGGTGAGCGGGCGAAAGTGCCAGAAATAGAAGGAGGCACGGAACGATCAAAAGCATCGTGTGCTTGCTGAGCAGACCAAGCCCGCTGAAGACGCCCGCCAGCGCCCATGCGCGACTCTGCACGGCGTCATCCGAAGCGAAGAGAGCGCGTTCCAGCGCGACCAGCGCCAGCGCCCAAAAGAATACAAGCGGGGGATCGTAGGTCGCCACCAGGCTTCCGGCGGTTACAAGCGGGGTCAGCGCCAGGAATAGCACGGCGAGAAACCCAGCGCGCGCCGAGGCGAACCGGCGGGTAAGGACATAGACGCAGATCAACGTGCCCACCGATACCGCCCATACGCCGAACCGGACGCCGAACTCGTTGGTCCCGAAAATCGTTGTCGTGAGTCGGATAAGGTAGGCGATGAACGGTCCTTGATCGTAGTATCCGAGGCCAAGGCGCCGCGACCACTCCCAATAGTAGGCCTCGTCTGCCGCAAGTTCCACCTGGGGCAGCAGGCAAAGCCGAAGAAGAGACGTAACCGCCAGAAAGGCAATCGTCGCACGGTGCCAGTATCTGTCCCTATCGGCCCCGCCTGCGCCAAGAATACCGTGAAATGCCATTGCGAAATGGTACCCGAATTCGGCATGATCCCGAGGTTATGGACGATCCCGATCCACGAACAGCAGGGCTCGATACTCGAAGAGCATGGTTCGGACGAAACGAGCCAATTCCGGATAGAGCGACTCACTGCTGCTCTCGAAAGCCTCGAACAACTCTTTTGGCGGCACTTTGAGGTTTGGCCTCAGCATAAGCGCGGCGTTGCGATGCGGCCGATCCTCGCCGTCGTCGACCGTAAAGTGCGCAAATCCCGAGGCTTCTCGCCATCGCAGCGCCCGCCAGTCTCCCTGAAGATCGTAGGAAAGCTCGAACATGATAATCCTGTCCGGCTCCTCGAACCAGACGATCAACTCGAAGTCCTCGTCGCAAAACCAGCGGCGGCGATGCTCACTTGGATGTTGCCTTACGTTGGTGATCTCTTTCATGGCAGTTATTTTAACATGAGACTGCGCCTGTCACAGAATTATCACTGTTCTATTCGCCTGATTCTGGTGAAATGGATCGAATTTGCCGTGAATGTGATGTGCAGGTCAGACTATTTACACCCGACTGTGAAATAGTTCATTGTGATACGCCGATAATTGAGTTAGTATGGTCTAACTCTCCAGGATGACAGATTACCGGGAATGCGAATTGAATACTCACAGATAATAATCAGAATCTACATGCGGCTGGAATAATCATCTTAAGCTCAAGGGCAGGAGTTGCACATGGAGATAACATTCTGGGGTACCCGCGGATCGCTCGCGGTACCGGGGGTGGACACGTTGAAATACGGAGGCAACACATCCTGCGTCACGATGCGTCCTCGCTCGGGCCCCTTGATCATCTGCGACATGGGTACGGGCAGTTTTCCACTTGGCCGCCAGTTGGTACGGCAGCCGGAGCCGCTCGATGCCGTCGTCCTCTTCTCGCACGGGCACTGGGACCATATTCAGGGATTCCCATTCTTCGCCCCGTTCTTTCGCAAGGACACGCATGTTCGCATTCTCGGCGACCCGACTCCGAGGCATGACATATACGAGATGCTGTCCCAGCAGATGGGAGCAAACTATTTCCCCGTTACTTTGGAGGCGCTGGCAGCAAAGGTCGAGATGGATGCCACCCTGACCGCAGAGCGATGGGTAGGTATGGAGCAGACGATCGGGTCGGCCTGGATCCAGACCTTTCCAATCCGGCATCCCGGAGGTGGGCGGGCGTTTCGCGTAGACGATGAGGGCCGCGTCGCAATCTACCTGACTGACCACGAACTACCGGGGAGGGGACCGGAATACAATTTCTACGTCGAGATTTGTCAGGGCGCGGACCTTCTGATCCACGACGCGCAGTACACAGACGCCGAGCTGCCGGATCGCGAGGGGTGGGGACACTCTTCGTGCGAGCAGGCGACACGATTTGCAATGGAAGCCGGTATCAAAAGACTGGCGCTCTTCCACCACGACCCGGGACGCTCCGACGCGGAAATCGATTTGCTGGCGGGCGCATGCCAGGCGCTGGCGCGGGCATCCGGCAGCGACCTCGAGGTCTTCGGAGCAAGGGAAGGCACGACGTTCACCATTAGCAACGCGCAATAGTTGCGCCGCGTGGCAGCAAGACACGTATTTTGTATGGCGCCGCATTTCTGGTACAATGCGCCCATGGCCTTAACACATCATTCATCAAAATTGTGCGATTACCTCATCCAGGCGGTCGATGGAAAATTCACCCTCGCCGGCTGTTTCACAAACATGTTCTGCGCTGAACTCCCGCTCGCCCGACCCGTCGGCATGTTGGTAGAGTTTTCAGGCGAGGTGGGGGATCCCTTCCGAATCTCCGTGGACGGCCCGCCTGAGACCAATGTGGAGCATCTTCTTGCGGAAGGAAGTATCGAGAGACCGCCGCTGCGGAACCCGCTGGAGCAGTGGTCGGCAACTATCGGCGGAATGGTGGGTATCGTCTTCCCCGTCGAAGGGACTTATCGCGTGATCTTGCGCAGCGGCGACAGCATCGTCCATGAGTATCCGTTCGCGGTTATCGTCCATCGACCGGAAGCCGCCCCGGCGCTAAGCGTCCCACCCGAGGTCGTATAGCTTACCGCGGCCCGATCCGTTGCTCGCCGCCAACTTCTCAAAGTTTGTACAAAAAGCGCCCCACGCCCAGAGGCCACCCGCAATTTTGGGGGAGTTTTTGCGCCTTAC
>JAYTEU010000096.1:0-9740 GCA_043734985.1 Chthonomonadaceae bacterium | reverse complement strand
TCCCCCGCGCCACCTACGACTCCTTCCCGGAATCGCTCCGCCCCATGTTCCGCTACTGCGCCATCCTGGAGCCCAACGGAACGATTTCGGACGCGGTGTGATTGTGGTTCTGAGTTCAGAAAGGTGAATCCGAATGTCCAAACAACGGAAGGTCGACGGCCGTAAGTGTGAGTGGGTTGCTGAAAATCTCAAAATGCTACAAGAGTCGCATATCGCTCCGCTCATCAAGTATGTTGATGATTTGCGCGCAAGCTTCCCGTTAAGACAGATTCCTTATTTCGACACTCGGTACGGCGGAGTCCGTGGCCGTGTCCTGTTATTGAAGGAGGCACCAGGCCCAACAGCCATCGCAAGCGGGTTTGTTGCGCCAGAAAATAAAGGACAGACAGCTAAAAACCTGAGGATATTGCGTGAAGACGCGCCGCTTGCAAGAGGCTATGTAGTCAATTGGAATATCGTTCCCTGGTATATTGGAAATACCGACGGTACGAAAATAGCCCCACCAACCAGAGTGCAAGTCGCTGAAGGAATAAGTTGCCTTCCGGCGTTGCTCCGCCTGCTACCCGACCTACGTGTAGTCATCCTTATGGGTACCAAGGCAAAGAAGGGTTGGAAAGCCGCGTGTCTAGCGGGCTGTGAGCATCTTGAAATACTTGAGACTTGGCATCCGTCTCCTGTGGCGCTCAACAGGAATCCGGATTATCGACCCCATATCCTCGACACATTGATCCGCGCAAATAAACTTGCAATGGCAGAATGGTAGGATCCAGATTTACGTCGAGTCTGCCAGAATATTCATTAACTCATATTACGCAGGCGGACAATCACAACAAAGCATTGGCTCTAAGGAAGGCAGGAAACCAGGAAATAGATTCCGCAGCAGCATCCATATCTCGTAGCTACCGCCATACTGTGAAATTCCTTTGGCATTGACTTCCTGGTGTCCTGCCTTCCTTAGCGATACCTCTGTGGAAGCCTGTATAATGAGCAGGCCCCATGAGGGCCCATCCGCTGAAACAGCTCGACTGCGTAAGGTGAGTCATTAATACAATGAAGTGGGCTGGAGCATTGATTGCTGCCAGCCCACTTCATTGTTACGGATTAGAACCGCAAAAATCGGAAATAACCGTTTCCCGGTTACGCCGTTCGTTCCTCCGCCAGCGCGACCCCGATCCTCTGCCGAAGCGCCCTGCCTTTCGCGCGCAGAGCCTCCGCATCCGCCCTCAGCTTTCGCAGGTCCATTGCGAGGCCCTGCGGATCCTGCTCTCGCCGCTCGCGTGGAAGCGGCAGAAGCGCCCCCTCTATCCAGGACAATAGGTCCATTTTTCACTCGCTCTCTTAATAGATCGCGGCTCCCCGCCCGGCAAGTGGCGTATCGGTTTGCGTGCCCACTTTCCGGCGGGTTCTGCCGGCGTCACGCAATTACTAACATTTATTCTACTATTATATCAAGAACCGAACCGGAACGTCAAATATACGTATATTTTTGTCGATCTCACAGGATAAGAAATTGATAGAGACCGTCATCGGTTCGTAAGAATTAGGGCGGATGAAAACGCAATAACGAAGGGGGAATTTTCGTCCGGAGGATGATCGGCCGTAGGCCCAATGCCGGGTCGTTTATCGACCCGGCCCAGATTGGTTCGCCCTTTCAGGGCTGGGTTTGAGCGATTGCCTGAGTCCTGGGGCGCTGCCCCAGGCTGCCGCTGAGGCTGCCCCGTTGGGGCGAACTGACGACTGCCGCTGAGGCTGCCCCGTTGGGGCGAACTGACGACTGCCACTATGTCTGTATAGGCTCTGAATAAGCTAAGTTAATGCTCATCCACCACGACTCCTTACCGCGCCATTCGCGCAAAAGCATCCGCGTAGGCCGGGTGCGGGACGATGTGGTAGCGGCGCTCGTCGCGATCCTTGGCCTGAATGGCGGAGAGCAGTCCGCGCGCTTCCAGGCGGTCGAGCGCGTACTCCAGGATTTTGCGGTCGGCGTCGTCCTTGGGCCGGAGGACATCGAAGACGAGGCCCGTGGTGTGGTAGTCGAAGCGGCGGGGCGGGCCGCCTCCTATAGTGAGGTCCGCATCCGGGTCGGGCGGGAAGAGCGGCAGAGGAAGGGGTTTCGACGGGTGCAGCAGACGCGCGCGATCGGCGTACTCCTGAGTGATGGCGAGATCGCCGGTAGTGAGCTGCCCTTTGCCGCCATACCGCTTGAATTCCGAAACGACCACGCGCAGCGCTCCTTTCGCCAAGGGCCGGAGTTTGCGATACTGCGCGGCGTTGGCGGGATCGTCCGGCGCGGGGCGGATTTGGAGGCCCGGCTCCGCTGCTATGGGGACCAGGGCATTGGCGTTCGCAAGCGCAGTGAGACTGGAAAAAGAGCTCGTGGGGGCTTCGGGATACCAGTGAGCTTCGATCCGGCGGCCCGGCAGGCTGGACTCCCACTCCTTGTGGAAGGACTCCGGCGATTTTCGGTAGACGTCTAGCGTCTGCTCCGCGGCGAGAAGCTTGTACCAGTAGTGCCGGTGATCGTCGCTCCGGCTGAACAGGTAGGCGAATGCCTCCCGGTGGGAGGCGGGCGATGTGCTGAAGAAGAGCGTATCAAAGGTGAGCGGGCTGCCGCCGTCTCCGGTCCGGATCGCCGCATCCGGCGCGCCCGGCCAGTCTGGGCCAAGGTAGAGCCGGAGTGTTTTGGTGACGCCCGCTTCGCCGCCGTGGTAGGACTGGAACAGCCAGTCGGGCGAGGGAAAGCGCGGATAGAGGTGGAGCAGGTAGCGCGTCTGAGCGAAGATGGCCAGCCGGGGATCGTAGCGCTCGTCGACGCGCCGCCGGTCCTGCCGCAGCCGCTCCAGATCGGCCGTAAGCGACGGCAGGAGAGCCGTGTCGGTGGTGGAGAACGGAGGCGCTCCCGGCGCGGAGCGGTCCGCGTCCGGGCGGCTCAGATACTTTATCCAGGCGATTCGGCAGCGCAGCGCCGTTATCTGTGCCGTAAGCCGGTTTGACGCCGGAAGATCGACATGCAGTCCCACGCCGACCGCCGTCCCGGCCATCCACTGCGCCGCGCCGACCGCAGCCGCCGAGGAGAAAGCGTCGGGGTCGCCGCCGGACTCCAGCATCAAGTCGGCGGTCTGCATCGCCACCCAACGGCGGCGGGCCTCCTCTTCGGGGATACCCGCATCCTGGGCGAGCATAGCCAGCCCCGCCTGAGCCTCCGGCTGCAATGCCGCCTCCTCGACGATAGGGCCGATCTCCTTCACCATTCGCTCGGCGTCCCGCTCGATGTCGCGGTGGCTCATCAGCCGCTCCCGCACATCGGCGATCGTGGCGGCGCGCAGCTTCTCCCGGCTCGCCTCCGTCGGCAGTGCCGCCGACTGCTTGACTTTGCGGAACGGCGAGAGCGATGGCGTCACGACAATTGGCGCGGGCTTCGTCACTGAAGGCGCAGGCGGACGGCAGCCGCCGGAGAGCAGTGCCGCGCAGGCTATTGCGAGCGGAGCCCGTAGAACTAAAATCCTCGGCTCGGGAAGACAAAATGTCCACCTTCGTGGACTAGATATAGAGTCCGCGAAGGCGGACATTTTGTTTTCAACAGGCGAGGAATTCATTCCCACGCCCTCCAAGATTGGGGGCGGAGGGGGCGTGGGCGGGCGAGAAGGTGACATCATTCTCCCCGGACTACGCCCAGCCAGTAGGCATCGGTTGTCAGATGGCGGGCGGCCGCCTCGCGCACCTCTTCGGCGGTGATGGCCTGAATCCGGTCGAGGTAGCGCTCGGCCTCATCGAGCGGCAGTCCGTTCAGGGCGAAATAGGCCAGTTCGCTCGCCTGCGCGCCGAAGGTCTGGGTGCCGATCACATGCTCGCCCAGGAGGGTCGCTTTGGCGATCCGAAGCTCGTCCTCGGTTACAGGCTCTCGGCCGAGCTTGGCGCACTCTTCCAGCAGGATGTCCCGGGCGCGCAGCTCGTTCTCCGGCGCGGTAGAAGTGTAAGTGATGAAGTTGCCCGCGTCGCGCCTCGACCGATGGACGCTGGAAACTGAGTAGGCCAGTGCGTTCTCGCCCCGCACGGCGCTGAAGAACCGGCCGCCCATCGCGGAGGTGATCTCGTCGAGGAGGTCCAGAGCATAGCGATCGTCGCTGCCGAGCGCGGCTCCGGTGAAGCCCATGGCGGCGGCGGTCTGCTTCTTCTGGCGCTGCAGGGCCCGCACCGAGGGCGGAGCCGGTCCAGCGAACGGCGCCGATGGAACCATCGGCCGGCTGGCGGCGCTGCCGGGGAAGAGATCCGCGAAGAGCGCGACCGCCTCCGCCTCTTCGATGTCGCCGACGATGGAGGCCACCAGGTTACCCGAAGTGACGAGCGCATCGTGGCAGCTTCGAAGCGAGGCCGCGCTCTGCGCCGCGACGGCCGACTCGATCCCGATCGAGGGTAGACCGTAGGGGTGGTCGCCAAAGTACGCCGCCGCGAACTGCTCGTAGGCAAGCGACATACTGCTGTCCTGCTGGCGGCGAATCTCCCCGAAGATGGCCTGCTTCTCTCGCTCGACCTCCGCCTCCGGAAAGGACGGGTGTACCAGCACTTCGGAGAAAAGCGCAAAGGCCGCCTGAAGATCGTCGCGGCGGATCTTGAAGCCGTAGCCGAAGTAGTCCGGGCCGGGAGAGAACCCGATACCGGAACCCAGCGCCTCGATACGGTTCGCAATCTCCTCCGCCGACAGATGCCGCGTGCCCTTCATGCTCGCCTTCAGCATCAAGCCCGTAAGCCCGCTCGTCTCGCGAGTCTCCATCGACTTGCCGCCATGAAACAGCGCCTGCACCGAAACGATCGGCAGATCCCGTCGCGGCTTGAAGACAAGCGTAGCCCCGTTCGGCAGAGCGATCAGCCGAGCCTCATCACTATGCGAATTCGCCCCCCGGCCCCCAATTCTGGGGGAGATGGGTTGCTCACTTGTTTGCGAGTCCATCGCCCCCCGGCCCCCAATTCTGGGGGAGACTGCGAGATTCGCATTCTCAGAAAGGTTGAGTGCGGACGCTCCCGCAATCTGTGTAATCTGTGTAATCTGTGTAATCTGTGCGAAGTCCCGGCTATGTGTCGGGAGAGAAAGCTCTCCCTCATCTGCGCCCATCTGCGGCATCTGCGGATACGCCCCCCGCCCGCTCAGCGCTTCGTGGAGTTCCTCGGTGGTTCGCTCGGGGGCTTCGGCTCCGGCGGGCAGGTACTCAAGTAGCGTCGCGGTCGGAAGCTGGAGGTAGGTACGGGCGACGCGCTGGACATCGGCGGCGGCGACGGCGTGCAGGCGCTCCGTGAAGACGTCCGCCAGGTGATAGTCGCCGAGCAGTTCGTAGGTCGCCAGGGTGCGGGCCATCCCGAACACCTCCTCCTGGCCGAAGAGACGGCTGCTCTCGATGCGCGTCTTGACGCGCCGAATCTCGCTGTCCAGCACGGGCTCCGCCTGAACGCGCCGAATCTCGGCCCAAAGCGCCTCCTCCACCGGAAGCGGGTCGTCCCCGATGCACTCGGCCCCGATCTTGAAGACGCCCATCTGCTCGAAGGTCTCGTAGGACGCCCATACGCTGTTTGTGATCTGAAGCTCCTCTTTCAGACGACGGTAGAGACGCGCCGAGCGGCCATCGCTTAGAATGGCGCTGAGCACGAGGAGCGGCGCGGCGTCCGGGTGCAGGACGGAGGGCGCGGGCAAGTGAAAGAGGAGGAGCCGCTGCTTATGCTCCCCGGTGATCCGCTTATACCGGAACTCGTCACGAAACGGCTCGACCGGCGAGACCTCGCGCTGAAGGTCGCCGCGCGGGATGCCGCCCCACGTGCGCTGCACCAGGTCGCGCGCCTTTTCGGTATCGATGTCGCCGACGATCGCGACGACCATATTCTCCGGGCGATAGGTCGCCTGCACGAAGCGGACGAGGTCTTCACGGGTAAGCGCGCGCAGCGCCTCCGGGTGCCCGATGCGCCAGCGACGTATCCGATGCTCGTCGTAGGCCAGCTCGTTGAGCGACTCAGTCAGCATCGCCATCGGGCTGTCGCGCTTCTGGAGGCTCTCCTGCACGATCACTTCGATCTCTTTGCTCAGCTCGGGGCCGTCGAACAGCGAGTTCTGGAGCGCGTCCGCCTGGACCTCGAAAGCCCGTTCGTGGTTCACCGAGGGGACGATAACGTAGTAGTAGGTCTCCTCGTAGTAGGTCGCGGCGTTCAGCGCGCCGCCAAGCTCGCGGACCTCCCGGGCGAACTGCTCGCCGTCCGGCCGAAGCGGCGTGCCCTTGAAGATCATATGCTCGATCACATGGGCGATTCCGCTCACGGGGTCCGGTTCGTTGAAATAGCCGGCCTTTACCGAGACGAGCAGCGCGGTGACCGGCGATGTGTGATTCTCCTTGAGCAGAACCGTGAACCCGTTGTCGAGCACGAGGCGCGTAACCCCGTCCGTCATGCGCAGTTCACTTACCGAGACTTGAGAGTCGGAGGACAACTTTAGATCCCTTTCGTGCGGCGGGATACCTTCGCCGCAAACAGTGCAATAGACCACTCCAACGCCCACACGCCGCCCGCCAGAGCCCACAGCGCCGGGGCGCGCAGAGCGGCAGGGACGAAGAGCAGCCCGATCGGTCCGAACAGATGAAACAGTTGCCTGGGGCCATGCACCAGCGCGTTACCGGGCCGTTTCGATACCACATTCCCGCCGTCCGCGCCCCTATCCTTGTCACTACGACTCAGTCCCGCGATAACGACGGCGGCAAACAGAAATATGGTTCCGGCAAGAACGAAGAGCTGACCTCGCAGCGTCTCCGCGTGAAACAGCCTGTACTGGAGATGTACGATCGCCTCCAGGCCCAGATACGCGAGATATGCAATCGGCGGCAGCACAATAATCTGCGCGGCAGCTTTGCCGATCGCACGATTTTTGGAAGCGGTGAGACTGCCGGCGAATTCCGGCAACGCCCCCAATGCCTTCGACCCCCTACCCCCCGATTCCGGGGGACTTGCTGACCCCGGGTCTGCGACGTTGAATGTGAAGTCGCCGGCAGTATCATTGGTAGACGAAATGGCGGCCCCGTTCCCGCCTGGACGATCGCTCCAAAGCCAGCGGGTAAGCGCGGAGAACGTGAAGCTGACCAGGAGCCAGCCCACGAAGTTATCGGCAGGCACGCCGAAAAAGCCCTCGTTCAAGCGGACGCCGTGCCAGTACCAGAACCCCAGGCGTATCGCGACGGCGTCCATGCTCGCGTCGATCAGCAGCGCGAGCAGGGCATCCGAAAAGGGCCGCGCCCAGGGCGGCAGCCGAAGCCGGTCCGTCAACGCCCGGGAGGTTGCCAGAATGAACGCCCACGCGAGCGGTATATAAAGCGGGACGTCTCCCCAGACCCAGACCCACGAAGCCGTGTTGTAATGGTACCCGCCCTGCACTTGCGCATAGCGCATCATGTTCCAGTGCTCGAACAGCACGGCGTAGAGGCACGCGCTGACCAGCGGCGCCCAATCCCGCGCGCCTCGCCGCGCCGCCCACGCGAGGCAGAGCGCGAACGTAAGATAGACACCGGACTGACTTACGAAACGAACCCACGGGATATCCACTATTTCCCCACGCAGAAGTCCTTAAAGATGCGATGCACGATGTCGTCGGTGACGGTTTCGCCGGTGATAAGGCCGAGGGCGTCGAGCGCGCCTCGCGCATCGATGGCGACAAAATCGCCCGGCAGGCCCTGCTTGGCGGTCCGTTCGGCCTCGCACAGGCTGCTTAACGCCGATTCCAGCGCCTCACGGTGGCGTGCGCTAGATACCACCACGGACTCCGCGCCGTGCCCCCCTGCCCCAACGGCGACCCTTCCCGCTCCCTCGCCATGCCCCCCTGCCGCACCCTCGAACCGAACGGCCTCCTCGCCGTGCCCCCTTGCCTCTCCCTCGAACCGAACGGCCTCCTCTTTGCGCCCCCTTGCCCCCCAACTTTGGGGGAGGTTTGGCGCGTCGTCGCCAAGCGCGAGGCGTAGGAGCGCCCGCTCCAGGTCCGGAATGCCGTCGCCGGTCAGCGCGGAGACGGCCACCGTGCAGGCCGCGCCCAATTCCCCCCAAAGTTGGGGGGCAGGGGGGCGTTCCGAGGGGGCAGGGGCGAGCGCCGAGGGGGCAGGAGGGCGCAACGGCGCGAGTTGGGGAGCAGGGGGGAGCGCCGGCGAGACAGCGACCACGGTGACGTCTTCGAGCAGTTCCCACGCCTGGTCGCGCGCCTGATCTCCCCCAAAGTTGGGGGGCAGGGGGGCGCAACGGCGCGAGTTGGGGGGCAGGGGGTCGCAATGGCGCGTGTTGGGGGGTAGAGGGGCGAACCGAGGAGGCTGGCCGGGCTGAACGGGTACCAGCAGTTCCAGCGCTTCCTCGCGCATCGCCGAGAGAGCCGATTCGGATACGGTGTCGCGCTTGTTCAGAACGGTGACGATGCTCTGCCCAGGCAGGTCGTGCAGGCGGTCCGCAACGGCGCGGTCTCCGGCGGTAACGCCCTCGGCGGCATCCAGCACGAAGAGGATCAGATCGCTCTGCTGAAGCGCCGACTCGGCCCGCTCCACGCCCTCGCGCTCGATCGGATCCTCGGTCTCCCGGAGGCCCGCCACGTCTATCAGCACCAGGGGCACTCCGCCGATATTGGCGGTCTCTTCCAGCCGGTCGCGGGTGGTGCCGGGCATGGCGGTCACGATGGCTCGGTTCGCGCGGAGCAGGGCATTGAAGAGGGAAGATTTCCCAACGTTCGGCCGACCGATCAGTGCGACGCGCAGCCCTTCGCGCAGGATGCGCCCACGATCGGCGGTCGCCAGCAGCGCCTCGACCTCGCCCCGCACGGCAGTCAGACGCCCTAAAAGCTTCGGGTAGTCGAGATCGCCCACCTCGTCGCTGAAGTCGATGGTGACTTCGATAGCCGCCAGTATCCCGATCAGCTCGTCTCGCTGCTTCCGCACCGCGCTGGAGAGCGCGCCGTCGAGTTGGCGGCGGGCCATGCGCTGTGCGGTCTCGGTGCGCGCGCGAATCACGTCCGCCACCGCCTCCGCCTGCGCCAGATCCAGCCTGCCGTTCAGGAACGCCCGCTGGGTAAACTCGCCTGGTTCGGCCAGACGGGCGCCCGCGCGGAGCACGCTTCGCAGCAGCCGTGCGGTCGTGGCCGCGCCGCCGTGGCAGGAGAGCTCGATGCTGTCCTCACCGGTGTAGGATTGGGGCGCGCGGAACACCGTGAGCAGCCCATCGTCCACGATATCGCCCGAATCGCCTTCCAGAAAGCGGCCGTAGTGAACGGTGTACCCGGCGAACTGATTAGGATCGCCGCCGCGCGCGGGCCGGAACAGCGTGGCGGCAATCGCCCGCGCGCCCGGCCCGGAGACCCGCACGATAGCGATGCCTCCCTCTCCCGGAGGCGTGGCGATAGCGGCGATAGTGTCGGAAATAATCATTAGATTGGAAGGAGGGTCCCGCGCGGCTGGATTTGGCGCGGAACCCATGGTTACTACGCAGGAGCGGGGCGATTCGTCCTAACTATCCATGAACGCGGCGCGGAAGCCCGCCGTCAGCAGGAGACGTTTTTGCCTTCGGAGCCAAACGCGGCCATGCGCGCGGCATCGTCGGTGGGAATGGCGGATGCCGGGACGTAGTGGTACTGTACCGCCCAGCGCATGGTCTCGGTGCGGTTGATCGGAGTGCCGTGCGGCAGCTTGGAGTGGAAGAAAAGCACATCGCCGGCGTGCATGGGCAGGGCAGTGCGGCGAAGCGGA